>JAYUFH010000459.1:0-3439 GCA_043738765.1 Pseudomonadota bacterium
AGCGATCACGGGCTGCGACCAGCGGCCCTACCCCCTGGTTCGGCGATACGGCAAAATACAGTCATGCGCAAGGCGTCAAAAAACAAAAGCCACGCCGTGAAAAACCCGGGGAAATTCCTGCGCCCGCTGGTTTCCGCGCTGTCGTCCAAAAAATGGCAGCGCATGATGCGGCCGTGTGCCCGGCTGGTATATCAGCTCGCCGCCGTGGCCCTGGTGCTGTTGGTGCTGGCCTATACCGTGGGTCGGTTGTGGCTGCCGCACTTGGCGGAGCGCAAAACGGAAATCGAGCACTATCTCAGCCAGCGTTCCGCCTATCACATCCAGATGGACGCCCTCGAACCGTATTGGGATGGGTTGAACCCGGGCATGCGCATCGCCGGCTTCAAGGTCTATGCACCGGATAGCGGGCGGTTGGCGATACAGCTCGACGAAGTACGCATTACCCTGTCCTGGTTGCATTTGTTGAGCGGCAAGATCGCCATTAACAGTCTCGTTCTGGTTCAGCCCAGCATTACCTTCGAGCGGCTCGCCGATGGCCGACTGCGCGTCTCCGGTCTGGAGGCCCCGGATGTCAGTGGAACCACGGATCCGGACACGGGTTTTATTCACTGGCTGTTCCAGCAGAACGAGTTGGCCATTGAAGATGGTGAGTTGCAATGGGTTGACCACGTGACGCGGGAGGCGCCGTTGCACCTCAACCTGGTCAACATGAGCCTGCGCAATGCCGGTAACCGCCACCATCTGGAATTCGAGGCGGTGTTTCCGCGCGAGCTGTGTCGTGACTGCCGCTTTGTGGCGGATGTGCAAGGTAATCCACTGCTAGGTGGACCCTGGGATGGGGAAATCTATTTGCGTGTGCGTGGGGTGGATACCCACAACCTGCCTGGTATCCTGCGTGAGCGACTGCCCGCTGGCCTCGCCGGGCGACTGACGGCGCAGCTCTGGAGTCAATGGAGTGATGCCCGGCCGGTGGGCCTGCATGGCCGTATCGATGCCGCCGCCTTGGCGCTGCCACTTTATGGCGTCCGACCCATCTCCCTCCGGCAGGTGGTCGCGGACGTGAAATGGTCAGGCAGTACGGACGCGCGTCGTTGGCGTCTGGATATGGATAATGTGTCCCTCGGTCTGACCGGCAAGCCCTGGTCCGCGGGCAAGCTGCGTCTGGAACGCAGCCCGGGCGATAACCTGTTGCGCGCGCGCCATCTCAACCTGGATGACCTCAGCGCGTTTCTCGCCACCTTGCCCGACGAATATGCCGTGCCGCTGTGGCTGCGCTCGCTCAAACCCACGGGTGATGTGGACGATTTCGTGCTGCAGCTCACGGGGGACCCCACCGCCCCCACGGCGTATTCCCTGCAGACCGGCATCCGCGGCCTCAGCCTGCAACCGTATGATCGGATACCCGGTGTGCAGGGGTTGAGCGGTCGCTTGTCCTTGGATACCACGTCTGGCGAGTTGCAACTGGCGAGCGAGACATCGACGCTCGACATGCCCCGGCTGTTCCCGGTCCCGGTGAGTTTGCGCAAGGCCAGTGGTCGTCTTAGCTGGCAGCGCACCGACACCCAGTGGCAGGTCGATGGCAGCGGTCTGGATGTGGTCGCCGATGACGGCAAGGTAACCGGCGGTTTCGAGGCGCGTATCCCCCATGACAAGAGCGAGTCGCCGCTACTTAAACTACGTCTCGATTTCGCCAACATGAATGGCGCACACGCCGCCAATTATTATCCAGTGGCGCTGCCCGAGATAGTGCGCCACTGGCTGACGAGTGCGGTGGTCTCCGGACGCGTGACCGCCGGCCACGTGATTTATTCCGGGGCCATGCGCGACTTTCCGTTTCGTGCCGGCAACGGCCGCTTTGAGGTTGCCGCCCACGTTACCCATGGCGTGTTCGATTATCTGCCAGGATGGCCGGGCATCGATAACATCGAGGCCGACCTGTTGTTTCGCGGCGCCAGTCTTACGGTCACCGGGTCACGTGGCCGGATACGCGGATTGGACGTGTCGGAGGTGGTGGTGAGTGTGCCGGATCTGCATCCGCCGAACGGGGCAGAGGTGCATGTGGTGGGGAGGGTGAGCGGGCCCGCGAATGAAACCCTGGGGGTGTTATATGACAG
Organism: Pseudomonadota bacterium; assembly: GCA_043738765.1. Classification (GTDB taxonomy): domain Bacteria; phylum Pseudomonadota; class Gammaproteobacteria; order Acidiferrobacterales; family UBA6901; genus JANNJF01. Next base: position 2,115 of record JAYUFH010000459.1, read on the forward strand.
TGTCCGCGGGAAACTCGCGGAATATCTGCCCCGTGGGCTGCGCGCCACGGGTGACGGGGTGTTGGATCTGGATATCCAGGTGCCCGTGCGTCGCCCACACGAAACCCATTGGACCGGGCTCTACCACTTTAATCAAAACGGGTTGCAACTGCCCTACAAAGATATTCAGGTGAGCGACATCCAGGGCGACGCCACCTTGGACGAACACGGTGTGCAGTCTGCCAACATCAACGCCCGGATGCTGGGTGAGCCGTTGCTCGTGGAGATTTCCTCCCTGCCTGCCGTGGACCCCGGCGCGCCGGACGTCGTGCTCAATGTGCGCAGCACGTTGAGCCGCAGCGGCCTTAATCAACTGTTAGGCAATGGCCTCGCCGGCTATTTTCAAGGTGAGGCACCCTGGGTATTCAGTATGCGTTTTGCCGGGAAATCGTCGCGCCTCGCCATGGATATGAACATGAATGGCTTGGGTACCCGTCTGCCGCCCCCGCTGGACAAGGCCGTGGGTGTGCCGCTCACCCTGAGTATGAGCACCGTGGCCGCTGACCTGGGTCCGCTGCTCCACGGGGTGGATGTGCGCCTCGGTAATCGTGCCGCTGGCCGCCTGTTGTTTCAGCGCCGCGCGTCCGGCGGGTGGTCTTTCCTGCGCGGACGGTTGGACGTCGGTGACGAGACACCGTTGTCTCCCGATGGTGCCGGGCTGCACCTGAGTGTGCGCGTGCCGGCCCTCGATGCCGATCGCTGGCGGTCGGTGATGCGTGTTGCCGCCGCCAATCAGAATTCCACCGCGCCGGATTTTGTCACCCGCGTCAGTGCCGAAGTGGGTGACCTGTTATTGTTCGGGCGACATTTCGGCCAGTTTGGTTTGGATATGGTGAAGTCGCCCCAGGGTTGGCTCGGTCAGCTGCGTGGCGCGGCCGTCAGTGGCAGCATGCTGGTTTCCACCACCACGGGTTGCGCCGGCGCAGGTTGCGCCAGCGCCGGCAGCCCGCATAGCGCCATCGTCCTGACCCTCGATCAGTTGGTGATCCCCGCGCCCGTGGCCACGGATGTCGTCGCGAAAGAGACCAGCGTCGATCCTACCAGCCTGCCGGAAGTGCACATCAAGAGTAAGTCCCTCACCCTCGATGGTCATGCCCTGGGTGAATTCGAACTTGCCGCGTTGCCGACGACCGACCGTTGGAAAATCGAGAACCTGCGCTTAACGCAGCCATTGATGCACGTCGAGGCATCGGGTGATTGGCGCGCGCTTGCCCGTGCCGGGCAACAGACGCGTCTGCAAGTGAATCTGAGCACGCCGAACCTGGGGGCAATGTTGGGGGAGTTTG
>JAYUFH010000460.1:0-3433 GCA_043738765.1 Pseudomonadota bacterium
CGGTGATGCTGATTGACATCATCAACACCGAGCAAACCGAACGCGACTTTGGCCGCAAGGCGGCTGAGGAACTGCCGCTGCGGGTGGCTGAACGCCTGCTCTCCACCGCACGCGAGATTGACAGCGCTGCGCGCCTGTCAGAGCGGCGTTTTGGCATGCTGGTAGAAGGCCCGTTTGACGCCGAAGACGCAGCCATGCTGGGCCCGCGCATTGTGGCCAGATGCCTGATGCCGTACAAGGGCCTGCATGTGGACTGCATCGCGCAGATACGCGTCGCTTATGCATTGGTACCGTACCAGGGCTCAAATGCCCAGGGTTTGCTGGCGCGGCTGGACGAAAGGCTGGCCACGGCTATCAACAGCGCAGACAAACGCGCCGTGTTCATGCTGACAGAAATCAGTCCGCTGCCACGACGTTCAAGAACGCGGTCAACAAGTTCCCCTGGCGCTTGATGCGCTCAGGGCTCCCTAGGTTCTTTCAGGGCTTGATGGGGTCGGCTTTTTTGGTGGCAACCCGGCCTGCGGGTGTTGACCTCACCGCCCTCGGGTGTGCCGCGTCATAGACCTTGGCCAGGTGCTGAAAATCAAGATGGGTGTAGATCTGGGTGGTGGAGATGTCCGCATGCCCGAGCAGCTCCTGCACCGCCCGCAGGTCGCCACTCGATTCGAGCAAGTGACTGGCGAAGGAGTGGCGCAGCATGTGGGGATGCACCGGCATCGTCAACCCCTGGCGTACCGCCCACAGGGCCAGGCGCTGTTGCACCGAGCGTGCGCCCAGGCGCCGGCCGTTGCGCCCGATGAACAAGGCCTGCTCCCCGGGCGCCACGGACTGGACGCGTTGGCGCAGCCAAAGCTTGATCGCCGCGTGCGCCTGACTGCCCACGGGCACAATACGCGTCTTGGCGCCCTTGCCGGTGACGCGCACCAGGTTGTCGAGCAGGTCCACATCCGGTACGTCCAGCGACACCAACTCCGCCAAGCGCAGACCGGAGGAATATAAAAGTTCGAACATAGCGCGGTCGCGCAGACCGATGGCATCCTCGGTCGGTATGGCCACGATCCGCGTGGTCTGATCCACGCTGAGGGTTGCCGGCAGGCGCTTGGCGGATTTAGGCGCGCGGATACCGATGAAGGGATTGCCCGTCAGCACCCGCTCGCGTTGCAGGAAACGATAGAAGGAGCGCGCCGCGGACAACATCCGCTGTATGGATTTTCCTTCCAGGCCCGCGCGATGCAGCTGGGCGATGTACGCACGCACCTGCGGTACCGTCAGCGCCGCCCAATGCTCCACCTGCTGCTGCACGCAGTAGGCCTGCAGGCGGTTTAAGTCGCGGCGATAATTACTCAGGGTATGGGCGGAGGCGCGGCGCTCGCTGCGTAAATGTTCAAAGTAGTCGTCGACCTGGGCCAGGGTATCGGCGTGCATGACTGGGCTATCCCCGTGCACGCCTACAGATAACGGGAGATCGCCGACATCAGCAGCTCGCCGAACTTGGACAGATACAGAGTGCCCATCTGCGGATGAAAACGCTGGGGATCGCTGCTGCCGAGGCACAGCACCCCGGTCGTGTCTTTGCCCGCGAGCAATACCAGGGCGGTGGAGCGGATGTCCTGTGCCTGGCTGCCGAAGAGATAATTCAGGGTATCGCTATCGTGCTTGATGCCGCACAGGGGTTTGCCCGCCTGGCTGCGCGCCGGTAAGGCGGGGGTTTGGCCGGATGCGGCAAATTTTTGCACGATGCCATCGAGGCGCCGGTCGCCGGGTTCGGCGCATTCCGGGCGGCCGCGCAAGACTTCTTTGTCACCCTTGAGCAGGATGACCACGGCATCGAGCTTGAACTGCTGACGCAGGATATCGCGCGCGGTACTGAGCGTATCGTCCAGGGCGCCGCTATCCAGCATGGCCAGGGCAAACTGATGCTGGCGCTCGCTCAACGCGTCGTTTTCCCGCGCGTGACTCAGCAACTCATGCAACTGGCGCGTCAGTTGTTCGTTCTTTACTCGCAGGACCTGCACCTGACGCTCGATGAGGGACGTCACCTCGCCGCTGGCGTGATGCCGCAAGGTGAGCTCGGCGAGGGCCTCCGGGTGATTGAGAAAATAATCCGGATTCTGCGCGAGGTAACGGGCCACCGCCTCATCCCAGGACAATTCCTGTTCCTGTCCACTGCTCGGTTTTTTTGTGTTCATAGTCGCCCCAGATCGATACTGCCTTCGAATACAGTGGTGGCCGGCCCCGTCATCCACACCGGCTCTCCTTCCCCCTTCCAGGCGATGCGCAGATTGCCTCCACGCAGCGCCACCTCGACCTGTTCCTGCAACAGCCCGCGCAACCGGCCGGTGACCACCGCGGCGCAGGCCCCGGTACCGCAGGCCAGGGTTTCGCCGGCCCCGCGCTCATACACGCGCACGCGTATGTGGGCTGCATCCACCACCTGCAGATAACCCGCATTGACCCGGCGCGGGAAACGCGCATGCACCTCGATCAACGGACCCTGGGTGGCGACCGGTGCTAGCTCCACGTCCGCCACCACCTGGACCGCGTGCGGATTACCCATGGACAGGACCGTGACGGCCACGGATTCGGCATTCACGTCCAAAGTATAGATGTCCTGGCGGGCATCCGCGGCAAACGGGATGTCCGCCGGCAGAAAGCGTGGCACGCCCATGTTCACCCGGACCTCGCCACTGGCCTCGACCTGCGGGTAAACAATGCCGGCGTTGGTCTCCACGGCGGTTTCGGTTTTTGTCGTCAGGCCCTGATCGAGCACAAAACGGGCGAAACAGCGCACACCGTTACCGCACTGCTCCACCTCGCCACCGTCGCGGTTGAAGATGCGGTAGCGGAAATCCACCTTCGGCGTGCGCGCCGGCTCGACGATCAGCACCTGGTCGCAACCGATGCCCCGGCGCCGATCGGCGATGTGGCGGATGATGTCGGGGGTAAGGGAGAGGGTCTGGCGTATTCCGTCGAGCACGACGAAATCATTGCCGAGGCCGTGCATTTTGGTGAACTTCAGCTGCATAATGGGCAGAGTACCGTTTGCGCCGACACAAAGAAACTGGAATATTAACACGCCCTCCAGGGCGATACCCAAAGCACCCCTTGAAAGCATTCATCCTCCAGCAGTTCAACAATCTCAAGGCCAGCCGCAACCACCGTCTGCGTAAGACGGTGGGCGTACTGTTGATGATCGGTGGGGTATTGGGCTTTCTGCCAGTACTGGGCTATTGGATGTTGCCGGTGGGGCTGACGTTGCTGGCGGTGGACTGGGCCTGGGCACGACGTTTGTCGCGCCGCCTGCGGGTCTGGTACGGTCGCCGCCTCCAGGACCGCCAGAAAAAAAGTTAAGCCCGGGTGCCGCTGTCCCGGCCCTGGGGGAAAAATCCCGAGTAGTCCCGATAGGTGCAGCGGTCCATCACCACCATAATGC
>JAYUFH010000461.1:0-3433 GCA_043738765.1 Pseudomonadota bacterium
GGCCCGGAAGAAAAGGAAATCATTGCGCAACAGGGCAGGCTGATCGGAAAGGCGGTGATGGTGCAGCTGGAAGTGGTGGAGAATATCAGGCATGGCAGGATAAAGGAGGCGAACCGCATGCTGCTGCAGGAAGGCATTCCTCTGCAGAACAAAGTGCTGGACACACTCACCGCGCTGCTCAGTTTGCAGTATCAAGCAGCGCGCAAAGTCACCGAACAAGCCACGCATGAGTATCGCTATGCGTCGGTCTCCATGCTGATCCTGGGCGCCATCGCCGTGATCCTCGGGATCATTACCGCGGTCCTGGTCACCCGGCGGGCGACCAGGACCGCGGACGAGCTTTTCCGCGAGAAGGAACTGGCGGAGATCACTCTACACTCCATCGGCGACGCCGTTATCACCACCGACATGGCGGGTAACGTCGACCACATCAATCCGGTGGCCGAGGAGATGACCGGCTGGTCCGCGCGGCGGGCGCGCGGCGCCCCCTTGAACCGGATTTTCTGCACGTTCGATGAAATCACGCGCGCGCCGCTCGAAATGACGCCTACCCAGGCGATCGCAGGCGGGGCACAACGCAGCGACAGCCACCACGCCTTGTTGTTGCGCAGAGACGGGCGGGAATTCCTCATCGAAGGCAGCCGCGCGCCGATACGCAACGAAATGCAGGCAACGGTCGGCAGCGTTCTGGTGTTTCGGGATGTCAGCAAGGCCCGCAGCCTGGCGCAGCAACTTTCGTGGCAGGCCAGCCACGATGAGCTGACCGGGCTTACCAACCGGCGCGCCTTTGAACACCTGCTGCAGCAGCACATCGACAGCAGCCGGTCCGGCGATCGTCGGCACGCGTTACTCTACATCGACCTGGACAACTTCAAGATCGTCAACGATACCTGCGGACACGAATCCGGGGATGAGCTGCTGCGCCAACTTGCCGGCATTTTCAGCAGCAAGCTGCGTGAGTCGGACACCCTGGCACGTCTGGGCGGCGACGAATTCGGCGTGCTGCTGGAGGCATGCTCCATCGACTCCGCCATGCGCATCGCCAACGACGTGCTTGAGGGCATGCAGGAATTCCGTTTCGTCTGGGACACTAAGGTATTTTCCGTCGGCGTCAGCATCGGTCTGGTCGCCATCGATGCCGACACCCCCGACATCGCCAGCGTATTAAGCGCGGCCGATCACGCCTGTTACACCGCCAAGGACATGGGGCGCAACCGCATCCACCTGTTCCGCCTGAATGACCGCGAAGTAACCAAACGCCAGGGGGAAATGCGCTGGGTAGCGAGGATAAACAGCGCCCTGAGCGAGAATCGCTTCTGCCTTTACTACCAGAACATTCAGCCGCTCGTGGTGCGCCGCAATGCGGTGGAACACCGCGAGATACTGCTGCGCATGCTGGACGAAAATGGCGACATCGTGCTGCCCATGGCGTTTATTCCCGCCGCCGAACGCTATGGGCTGATGCCGGCCATCGACCGCTGGGTGATCGAGACGTTGTTCGGCATGCTCGGCCCGCAGATGCGCGCCGAGACCCTGGCGGCGCGACGCACGCCGGCCGAACGCTTCCCCATGTACGCCATTAATCTGTCCGGCACCAGTCTCAACGACGATGGCTTTGCGGCATTTGTTCAGGAACAGATGCAGCACCACGGCATTGCGCCGGATATTCTGTGTTTCGAGATCACCGAAACCGCCGCCATCATCAACCTGAAAAGGGCGTCCTATTTTATCCAGGAGATGAGACGCATCGGCTGCCGCTTCGCCCTCGACGACTTCGGCAGCGGCATGTCATCCTTCGGTTACCTCAAGACCCTGCCGGTGGATTACCTCAAGATCGACGGCTCATTTGTCGCGGGCATACTGCGCGACCCTGCCGACTACGCCATGGTCGACGCCATCAACCGCATAGGACACATCCTGGGAATCCAGACCGTCGCCGAGTGGGTGGAAAACACGGCGACCAGCGAGGTGTTGAAAAATCTAGGCGTGGATTTTCTCCAGGGAAATGGCGTCCATTATCCCGAACCTCTGGTAGTCATGCCGGACAACCCCCGTCCGGGCGAGCGCATGAAGGATATTTCGCCGGGCGCCCTGCACTGACCTGTTGCCAGGTTTTTTTAGGGAACCTCTGAACAAGTTGCAAACACTTTCAACATACGTCCCCTCTCCGTGCGGGTTATGCCTCCCCGAAGGGGGCCCGAAATGCGCGGGTGAGAGGGAACTTGTTCAGAGGTTCCCTAGCGGGATATGCACTGCTCCATGGCCTGCCTCCAGCGTTGATAGCGCTTGCGCAAAGCGGCATTGCCCGCCGGCTTGAACCACACGCCCAACTCCGCCTCGGGCCAGCTTGCCGGATTGCCGGCCAGCAGCCAGGCGGTGCCCCGGGCCGTGGCCTCGACAACCTGCGGGCGATACACGGGCAGACCGCTCAGGTCTGCAAGTCGACGGCACAAACCGTCATAGGCGGTGAGGCCACCGCTGACACGCAGGGATTCGAAGGGTGAGGTAAGCTGTCCGAATTCCTCGATGTTGGCCTGCAGCAAAAATACGATGCTCTCAATAACCGCCACGGCCTGTTGCCACGGCTCCCCCGACCCGATGAAATGCGACTCCACCTGCGGCGCCCAGTAGGGCGAACCGACACCCGATACGCCGTTGATAAACAGCGGCGGCTCCTCGGCGCGCTGCAACCATTGCGGCATCTGTTGTTCGATATCCGGCAGGCCCGCCTGTTGCTGCCACCAGGCCAGGGCGCTGCCGGCGCCGTTCACCGTGCCCTCCAGCACATAGGTCAGCTCACTGTCATCCTGCAACACCACGCCGGACAACAACCGCCGCGTATGCCCGGGATAATGCCCGGCGGTGCGCTGTACAAACGCGCCGGTGCCCACATTGATATACGCGACGTCGGGGTACGGCTGTCCATCGGAAAACAAGGCTGCCGATTGATCGCCGGTGACGATCTGCAATGGGATGGCGTGCGCCGGCAGTTGCAACACGCCATAGGCATGGCGCGTCGGGACACAGGCCGGGAGCACGTCGGCGGGTATGCCGAACAGGTCGAGCAGCCAGGGGTCCCAGGTGAGGCTGTGTAAATTCCACAGCAGGGTGCGCGCGGCGTTCGCCGGATCCACCCGCAGGGCACGTTCCCGCGTAAGACGAAAAACCAGAAACGCCGCCAGCGGCCCGCAGGCCAGATAACCGTCGCGTTGTGCAATGCGCACGGCGGGTAAGTTGTCCAGACACCAGCGCAGCTTGCTCGCGCCGTAGTGGGCGGACAGGTAGAGGCCGGTGGCCTGGCGTATCGCCTCCGCTTGCGGGGAAAACCGTTTCAACCAGGCATGCATGCGCCGGTCCTGCCAACTGATGACCGGCGACAGGGGCGCGCCATCGCGCCGGTCCCAGCAAACGATGCTGGAACGCTGGGTGGCGA
>JAYUFH010000462.1:0-1233 GCA_043738765.1 Pseudomonadota bacterium
CCGCGTGACTTCGACATCTTGGTGCCGTTCACCGTCAGGTAACCGTGCACGTAAATCGCCGACGGCGTGCGGTAGCCGGCGCCCGCGAGCATGGCCGGCCAGAACAGCGCGTGGAAATTCAGAATGTCCTTGCCGATGAAGTGATACAGCTCGGTGCGGCTGTCTTTGCCCCACCAGGTGTCGAAGTCGAGGCCGGTGCGGTCGCACAGGTTTTTAAAGCTCGCCATATAGCCGATGGGCGCGTCCAGCCACACGTAGAAATACTTGCCCGGTGCGTCGGGGATCTCGAAACCGAAGTAGGGCGCGTCGCGCGAGATGTCCCAATCCCGCAGACCGCTGGCGAACCACTCGTCGAGCTTGTTGGCGACCTCGGGTTGCAGGTGACGCTGCGCGGTGATGTCGGGGAACAACCACGAGCGCAGCCAGTCCGTGAAGCCGCTCAACTTGAAGAAGTAATGTTCCGATTCTTTTTCCACCGGTGGCACGCCGGACAGCACCGACACCGGGTTCTTGAGATCCGTGGGCGCGTAGGTGGCGCCGCAGACTTCACAATTGTCGCCGTACTGATCCGGCGCGCCGCAGCGTGGACACCCGCCTTTGATAAAGCGATCCGGCAGAAACATGTGCTTCACCGGGTCGTAGGCCTGCTTGATGGTGCGCTGCGCGATGTGCCCGTTGTCGCGCAGGCGCCGGTACACGGTCTCCACCAACGCGTGGTTTTCGTCCGAATGGGTGGAACCATAGTTGTCGAAGCCGATGGCGAAGCCGGCGAAGTCGCGCTGATGCTGCTCACTCATGTCCGTCACCAGGGCCTCCGGCGTGATGCCCTGCTGCTGGGCGCGCAGCATGATGGGCGTGCCGTGGGCGTCATCGGCACAGACGTAATAACATTCGTTTCCCCGCAGTTTCTGGAAACGCACCCAGATATCGGTTTGGATATGCTCCAGCATATGCCCCAGATGAATCGGCCCATTAGCATAGGGCAGGGCGCTGGTGACGAGGATTTGGCGTTTTTTGTTGGGCATGCCGGCGATGGTAAATGAAAAGGCCGTCACCGGGAGGGTAGCGGCCTTGAGTGCGTAAGGTAGCAGTTTTGCCGCTGCCGGGCTAGGTTTGCGGTCGGCAGGCCGGTATCCATTTAGAGTGGGACACCGCCAGTATTTGTAGGGTGGGCATTGCCCACCAGACGTGGCTTCGATCAACTCTGCTGGTGGGCAATGCCCACCCTACCTT
>JAYUFH010000463.1:0-1233 GCA_043738765.1 Pseudomonadota bacterium
GGGGACGGCCGGGGTAGTCGGTCTGCTGCTGGTGTATCTGCTGTTGGGCGCGACACCGTCGCGACGGACGCTGATCGCGTTGTCGCTGATCTGCGGCGGTGGTCTCAGCAACCTGATCGATCGTGTCTTGCATGATGGTGCGGTGGTGGATTTTCTCAACCTGGGATATGCCGGGCTACGCACCGGCATTTTCAATCCCGCAGATATGGCGATCACCCTCGGCACGCTGCTGTTATTGTATGACGGCATGCGCCGTGACCGGCCGCGCGTTTCGCGCAGAACGCGGCAGACATATTGAGCCGCTGTCGCGATGCCAATAAACGGGTATGAAGGATGGTCACATCGCTGACCCTAGCTTCCGGCAGGTCAGTCATTGAATGCGAGGCGCATCGAAACATGGCGGGATATTCAGGGACACCCCTCGCGAAAAAGCTCGGCATCAAGCCGCAGTGCAATCTCTTTTTGTCCCATGCCCCGAAGGACTACTTGCAACTCGTGGCGCCCCTACCGGTCGGCGTCACCCTCGCGCCGCGCCTCAACCGCGATACCGACATCGTCCATCTGTTCGCGACGGAGCGGGCGACGCTTTGCAAGGCACTACCGTCCTTTCTTAAAATCCTGCGCCCCGACGCCATGATCTGGGTATCCTGGCCGAAGCAGGCCTCTAAAGTCCCTACCGACATCACCGAGGACGTCATCCGCGCCGTGGCCCTGCCCCTCGGTCTGGTCGATATAAAAGTCTGCGCGGTGGATGAGGTCTGGTCCGGGCTAAAGCTGGTTATACGAAAAGAAAACAGAAAATCTTGAGGCGTGCGCGGCCTCACCATGACCGGCATGCTTGAGCATGTGCCATTCGGGCCAGGGGTCCATGGCACTACCTTAAACGCCTGTCCGCTACGGTGTCCGATTGGGTAGGGTGGGCATCGCCCACCAGGCACGGCGTCTGCGGGCATCCGCGGGTGGGCAATGCCCACCCTACGGCTGCAGTCGTTTTCACCACTGCCCTGGCTTGAGGTAGCACTCTGAGGCTAAAGGTCGATAGGCCCGTGGCGATCGACGCCAACCCAGGGTGCGGACCCAGCCAAAAATCCCCTGCCCGATGAAATAAGTTTTTGGCGCTGGCGCGGAATTATGTCAATGTAACCGCCTGCGCATGGTGTACGCTTTAACAAGACAATGGGAAGGCCGCGCCGTGCCGACTAACAACACAAAACTACTATCGTTCTTGCTGCT
>JAYUFH010000464.1:0-1231 GCA_043738765.1 Pseudomonadota bacterium
GCGCAGATGGTGAAGGAAGTCGCGAGCCAGACCTCCGACATCGCCGGTGACGGCACCACCACCGCCACCGTGTTGGCCCAGGCCCTGCTGCGCGAAGGACTCAAGTCCGTCGCCGCCGGCATGAACCCCATGGACCTGAAGCGCGGTATCGACAAGGCGGTAGTCGCCGCCGTCGAGGCCCTGAAGAAACTCTCCAAGCCCTGCTCGGATCACAAGGAAATCGCCCAGGTCGGCACCATCTCGGCCAACTCCGATGATTCCATCGGCACCATCATCGCCCAGGCGATGGAGAAGGTCGGCAAGGAAGGCGTCATCACCGTGGAAGAAGGTTCCGGCTTCGATAACGAACTCGAAATCGTGGAAGGCATGCAGTTCGACCGCGGCTATCTGTCCCCCTACTTCATCAACAAGCAGGAGACCATGACGGCCGAGCTGGAAACCCCCAGCATCCTGATCTACGACAAGAAGATTTCCAACATCCGTGAACTGCTGCCGGTGCTCGAAGGCGTGGCCAAGCAGGGCAAGCCGCTGCTGATCATCTCGGAAGACGTGGAAGGCGAGGCCCTGGCGACATTGGTCGTCAACAACATCCGCGGCATCCTCAAGGTCTGCGCCGTCAAGGCCCCGGGCTTCGGCGATCGGCGTAAAGCCATGTTGCAGGATATCGCCGTGCTCACCGGCGCCACCGTGATCTCGGAAGAACTGGGCATGAGCCTGGAGAAGGCCGATCTCAGCGTGCTCGGCTCCGCCAAGCGCGTGCAGATCACCAAGGAAAACACCACCGTCATCGACGGCGCCGGCAACCCGAAGGACATCGAGGCACGCGTCAAGCAGATCCGCGCGCAGATCGAAGAAGCCACCTCGGATTACGACAAAGAGAAGATGCAGGAACGCGTCGCCAAGCTGGCCGGCGGTGTTGCGGTCATTAAAGTCGGTGCCGCCAGTGAAATCGAAATGAAAGAGAAGAAGGCCCGCGTGGAGGACGCCCTGCATGCGACCCGTGCAGCAGTGGAAGAAGGCGTAGTCCCCGGCGGTGGCGTGGCCCTGATCCGTGTCCTCAAGGACATCAAGGTCAAAGGCGACAACCATGACCAGGACGTCGGCATCCAGATCGCCCTGCGCGCCATGGAAGAGCCGCTGCGCCAGATCGTGGAAAACGCCGGTGGCGAAGGCTCCGTCGTATTGCACAAGGTGATGGAAGGCAAGGGCAGCTTCGGCTTCAATGCCGCCA
>JAYUFH010000465.1:0-1231 GCA_043738765.1 Pseudomonadota bacterium
CTGATGCCAAGGCCCTGGTGCGCAATCTGTCCGCGTCACCCGGCGTGTATCGCATGCTGGGTGAACACGGCCAGGTGTTGTATGTGGGCAAGGCGCGCAATCTGCGCAAGCGCGTGGCGAGTTATTTTCGCACCAGCGGCCTAAGTGGGCGCATCCAGCATATGGTGCGGGCCATCGCCACCATCGAGGTGACGGTGACCAACACCGAAAACGAAGCCCTGTTGCTGGAAAACAATCTGATCAAATCCCTGCTGCCGCGCTACAACATTTTGTTGCGCGACGACAAGAGTTATCCCTACATTTTTCTTTCCGCCCATGACTTCCCACGCCTGGGTTTTCACCGCGGCGCCAAACGCGAGGCCGGGCGTTACTTCGGCCCGTTTCCGTCCGCCTCCAGCGTGCGCGCCAGCCTCGGCCTGTTGCAGAAGGTGTTTCCCGTGCGTCAGTGTGAAGACAGTTTTTTCCGCAATCGCTCGCGTCCGTGTCTGCAGTATCAGATCAAACGCTGCACCGCACCCTGCGTGGGACTCGTCGACCACGCGATCTATGCCGACGATGTACGCCATGCGGGCATGTTTCTCGATGGCAAGAGCCAGGTGGTCATCGACGAAATGGCCAGCCGGATGGAACAGGCGGCGGTACGTCAGGACTACGAAAATGCCGCGCGCTACCGCGATCGCATCGCCGCCTTGCGCATGGTGCAGGAACGCCAGGTCGTGAGCAGCGACGGCGGCGACGCAGATGTATTGGCCTTGGCGCAGGAACAGGGCGGGGCCTGTGTCAGCGTGACCTTCATCCGCAACGGCCACAATCTGGGTAACAAGAATTTTTTTCCGCGCCTGGGGGGTGCTGCGGGGGAGGACGACATTCTTGCGGCTTTTTTGCCGCAGTATTATTTGGGGAAGCCGGTACCCGGGGCCATCTACCTCAGTCATGCCGTCCCGGACCGTCCGTTGCTGGAAGAGGTATTCACCCAGCAGGCCGGGCACAAGGTAAAACTGGTGATCCAGACCCGCGGCCTGCCGCGGCGCTGGATCAAGCTGGCGGAATTGAATGCGCGCGATGCCCTGCGCCGCCACCTGAGCGACCAGGCCAACATGCTCAGCCGGTTTGAGTCGTTGCAGGAGGCGCTCGACCTGCCGGCCGTCCCCGAACGCATCGAGTGCTTCGATATCAGCCATACCCAGGGAGAGGCCACGGTGGCCTCCTGTGTGGTGTTCGGCCAGGAAGG
>JAYUFH010000466.1:0-3413 GCA_043738765.1 Pseudomonadota bacterium
CTCACCAAACCCTTCAGTTTGCTGGAACTGGCGGCCCGAGTGAAGGCCATTCTGCGGCGTACGCAGCTGATGCGTTCACCGACCGCGCCCACCCGCACACAACGGATACACAACGGCGCATTGGCCATCGATATGGACACACGCGAGGTAACGCTTTCGGGGCAAGCCATCACCCTCACCGCGCGGGAATTTGACCTGCTGGCGTATTTCGCCGCACATCCGGGACGCGTCTACACACGCGCGCAATTGCTCGACGCCGTGTGGGGCCATGCCCACGATGGCTACGAACACACCGTCAACTCCCACATCAACCGCCTGCGCGCCAAGATCGAAAGCAACCCGGCCAAGCCGGACTATGTGCGTACGGTATGGGGCGTCGGCTATAAGTTCGCCGACGGCAACGATTCATGACTATCCGGCGGCGGCTGTATACCAAACTGGCGGCGGTACTTTTGGGATTGTTCCTGCTGGTGGGGCTGTTGTTCCTGGGGATAGCCGGCGTATCCATGGACATGTATCAGCGCGAGGTGACGCAGAAACTCAATCGCGACCTGGCCGCGCACATCGCCGCCGAGGCGCCCCTGCTGCGCGCCGGGCGCGTTAACCGACCGGCCCTCGAGGTGTTGTTCCATCAGCTCATGGCGGTGAATCCGGCCATCGAAGTCTACCTGCTCGATCCGAATGGCCGTGTGCTCGCCTATTCGGCGCCCCCTGGAAAGGTGCGACGCACTTCAGTCGTTCTCACGCCCATCCGCCATTACCTCAGCGGGACACACGCACTGCCGATTTTTGGCGACGACCCCCGCCAGGTGGCAGGACACAAGATATTTTCCGCCGCACGCGTTCCGGATAGGGGTCCACTCGAAGGCTATGTGTATGTCATTCTGGGTGGTGAGGACTACGACAGTTTGCTGTCGCTGCTGCAGGGCAGCTTCATCGTCAAGCTCGGTTTGGCGGCGTTCGCCGCCGGCCTGGTGTTCGTCCTGTTCACCGGCCTCACCCTGTTCGCTGCCCTCACGCGCCGGCTGCGCCGGCTGACCACTGCCTTGGAGCAGTTCCGCGCCAGCGATTTCACCGATGTCCAACCCTTCACCCAGGGCGGTGCGGAGGGCGATGAGATCGACCACCTGGGCTACAGCTTCGACATCATGGCGGCACGTATCCACCAGCAAGTTCAGGGATTACAAGACAGTGACCGGCTGCGACGAGAATTGGTGGCCAATGTGTCGCACGATCTACGCACACCGTTGGCGGCGGTACAGGGCTATGTGGAAACGCTGTTGCTTCAGCATGGGCGACTGGACCCGGTGGAGCAGCGGCGTTATCTCGAGATCGCGGGCAAACACGCCGCCCGTCTCAGCCATCTGGTGGGCGAACTGTTCGAGCTGGCCAAGCTCGATGCCAATCAGATCAAACCCCACTGCGAACGTTTCCCCATCGCCGAACTCATGCAGGACGTGGCACAGACCTTCCGTCTGGCGGCGGAGGATCGGCAAGTGCAGCTTGAGGTGGCGTTGCCGGAGGACCCTCCCCAGGTCAGCGCCGACATCGGGTTAATGGCGCGCGTGTTCGGTAACCTCATCGAAAATGCATTGCGCTACACCCCGGCGGGCGGGCGCGTGCTTCTTTCCCTCACCACGGAAAAAACAGCGGTGGCCATACGCCTATCGGATACCGGTTGTGGCATTGCGCCGGAGGACCTGCCACATGTGTTCGAACGCTTCTATCGCGCGCGCCAGGACCCAGCGCAGCACTCCAGCGGCGGTGGGCTGGGACTGGCCATCGCGCAGCGCATCCTCGAACTGCACGGCAGTCGCATCCAGGTCGACAGCACCCTTAAGCTCGGCACCACCTTCGCCTTCCTGCTGCCACTCAGCGCCTGAGCCGCGCCCCTGCGTGTGGCGCGTGCTCGCCGTGTGGTTACGCATTTACCTTAATTAACGGACCGCACGCCGCGCCGCCGGCCCAGCAGTGCCCGATGAGCATTGTGGCGGCTACCGGGTTAGAATGTGTACATGCCCACCTTCTCTCCTTTCTCGTTACGCTTCGGCCCGACCCCACATGCGTGATTCCGACGTGCTATCGCGTTTCGTGTTCGAACATGCGCCGGTGCGTGGTGAGATCGTGCACCTCGACGCCAGCTTTCGCGCCATCCTTGAACGCCGCGTCTACCCGGAACCCGTCCGCACGATACTGGGGGAGTTCATGGCCGCGGCGGCACTGCTGGCGGCCACCCTCAAGTTCGAGGGCCGCCTGATATTGCAGATCCAGGGCGGCGGACCCCTAACCCTGTTGGTGGTGGAGTGCACCAGCGATCACACGCTGCGCGCCGTGGCTCACTGGCAGGGTGAGGTTGGACCATCCCTCGAACAATCGGTGGGGGATGGACGTTTGGTGATCACGGTGGAACCGCGCAAGGGCGAAGAGCGCTACCAGGGCATCGTGAATCTGGCGGGCGCCACCGTGGCCGAGGCGGTGGAACGCTACTACGCCCAGTCGGAACAAGTGGAGACGCGGGTGTGGCTGGCCTGTGACGACACCCGCGCCGCGGGTCTGCTGCTGCAGCGCCTGCCGGGCGCAAGCGAGGACACGGATCTCTGGCCACGGGCCATCGAGCTCACGTCCACACTCACCCACTCGGAACTGCTCACGCTACCGCCGGCGGAGGTCCTGCGGCGCCTGTATCATGAGGAGGATATACGTCTGTTCAGTCCTGCAGTGCTGAGCTTTCGTTGTTCCTGTTCCCGTGAACGGGTGGAAGCGGTGTTACATATGCTGGGACGCGAGGACATCAACAACCTGCTGGCGGAACAGGGCAGCGTCAGCGTCGATTGCGAGTTTTGCGGTAAGCATTACGCCTTCGACGCGGTCGATGTGGAACAGGTGTTTGTAACGAGCCCGGTCAGCAGTGCGCCGGCGCAGAAACACTGAACATAGCCACACCTGTTGCGTTCTGATCGGATGATGTGCGCCCACCCGTGGCCCAACCCCGGACTGCGACCAAAGACACGGGTAAAATGGAGATTAAATGCAAAAATTTCTGTTTTTTCCATCCCCCCGATTCCACGACGACCCCGTTGCACGATAATATTCACGGATGCCAATAACCCGGCCGGCCTTAATAATCACGATGCCACTGTTCACCGAATCCGATCTCAAGCGTGAATTTTCCGCGGCCTATCTGGCGCGCGGACGCGACTACCAGGCACGCGGGCAAGTGATGGGGCTGGCGGTGGACCCCGACGACGGCCTGATCACGGCCAAAATACGCGGCAGCGGTAAACAACCCTATCGGGCCAGCATCGCCATCCATAGCGCGCGCGCCGGACGCGCGCGCATCGAGGGCGATTGCACCTGCCCGGTGGGTTTCAATTGTAAACACGTGGTCGCCGCACTGCTGGAGACCCTCGCCC
>JAYUFH010000467.1:0-1226 GCA_043738765.1 Pseudomonadota bacterium
AGGAAGTCAAAAGTTCCCAGCCCCCCTGCTTTCGCGTCTGGTCGGTCCGCTTTCGCGTATCGGCCGAACGGGATCAGGCGGGTTTTCTCGGGGTGCAGCTCCAGTTCAAACGTCGCCAGCCTTTCCCGTAGATCGTCGAGGAAGCGGAGCGCGTCCGCCTCGTGCTGGAAGCCCACGATCGTATCGTCCGCATAGCGGATCACGATCACGTCCCCATGGGCATGGCGTTTCCGCCATTGTTGCACCCACAGGTCATAGACGTAGTGCAGGTAGACGTTCGCCAGCAGCGGCGAGATGACCGCCCCTTGTGGCGTGCCGACGGTGCCTTCCGTCCATGTGTCGCCTTCCAGAACACCGGCTTTTAGCCACTTGCCGATGAGACGCAGGACGCGCTGATCGCCGATCCGGTGTTCGAGGAAACGCATCAGCCAGCTATGGCTGATCGTGTCGAAGAACGCCCGGATATCTGCGTCCAGTACAGTGCCCACCTTTCGCCTGTGGAGACCCACCGCCAAGGCATCCAGCGCATCATGCTGGCTGCGTTTGGGGCGGAACCCCTAGGAGAACCCGACGAAGTCCGTCTCGTAGATGGCGTTCAGCACGGCCACCACCGCGCGTTGGACGATCTTGTCCTCCAGCGCGGCTACACCGAGCGGGCGCAGGCGCCCATCCGGTTTGGGGATATACTGGCGCCGGGACGGAAGTGCCCGGTATGCGCCTCGCTGGACCCGTCCGTGCAGGTCGGCCAGCCTATCTGGCAGACCTGTCGCGTATTGATCCCATGTCACGCCATCAACGCCTGGGGCCGCGGACTTCTTCAGTTGGAGGAAGGCCCAGTCCAGAAGTTCCGGTGTGACATGATGCAGCAGCGCGGTGAGCTTGGTCCCTTCGTCTCGCATCGCTGCTTGACGTATGCGGCCCAGCGACTGGAGCACGTTTCCCCGGCTCTGTGTCCGGCGCGTGTTTCGCTGTTCCGCATTCTCCTTGGCCCCCGCCCTTGGCTCCATCGCCTCCGCACCCGGTCGCCCGGCTTTGTTCGGCAACTTCATAGCTACTACGGCGGAGTCCGACTTCTCCTCTCCGTGCATCATTGGCGTGCGGCTTTCGCCTTCCCAATGCGGCCTATGCCCCGTAGGGCATGGGCGGACAGGAGACCTCCCGGTTTCCGTGCAAGAAGTGTCATCGCGTGCCTGGGGTCTCTGACCACGCCGAGCCGGTTGGCGGGC
>JAYUFH010000468.1:0-1226 GCA_043738765.1 Pseudomonadota bacterium
GGCATCATCGCGGTGGAACTGGCGGATGGCAATCAGCTGGTGGGTGTCGGTATTACCGATGGCCAGAGCGACATCCTGCTGTTCAGCACCGCCGGCAAGGTTATCCGCTTCAGCGAGGAGGACGTGCGCCCCATGGGACGCGCGGCGCGCGGTGTGCGCGGCATCACGCTGCAGGAGGGTCAGTCGGTGGTGTCCGTCATCATCGCGGGTCAGGCCCACGCCGAGACCACGGTGCTGACCGCCACCGCCAACGGTTACGGCAAGCGTACGCCGCTGTCGGATTATCCCAAACACAAGCGTGGCGGCCAGGGCGTCATCTCGATCCAGGTCACCGAGCGCAATGGCGTGGTGGTGGCCGCGTGCCTCACCACCACCGAAGATGAAGTCATGCTGATCACCGACGGTGGCACGCTGATCCGCACGCGCGCCAAGGAGGTCTCGGTGGTGGGACGCAATACTCAGGGCGTGCGCCTGATCGAAATGGGTGATGGTGAAAAATTGGTGGGTGTGGAGATGGTCGCCGAATCGGATGAGGCTGTGGCCGAGGAAGCGGGTGAATAAGCGGGTTCAATAAGTTCTAAATAAGTTCTAGAAGGTACGAGGCGATGGCGAGAATATTCAATTTCAGTGCGGGACCGGCGGTATTACCGCTGGAGGTGTTGGAAAGGGCGCGCGCCGAGCTGACCGACTGGCACGGCTCCGGCATGTCGGTGATGGAGATGAGCCATCGCGGCAAGGAGTTTCTGGAAATCGCCGCCAAGGCGGAGGCCGACCTGCGCGCGCTCATGGCCATCCCGGCCAACTACAAGGTGCTGTTCCTGCAAGGCGGCGCCTCGGCGCAGTTCGCCATGGTGCCGATGAACCTGTTGCGCGGCAAGCACAAGGCCGACTATATCAATACCGGCGAGTGGTCGAAGAAGTCCATCGCCGAGGCGAAAAAATACTGCAGCGTCAACGTGGCCGCGAGTTCCGAGGCGGACAAGTTCTGCAGCGTACCAAAACGCAACACCTGGAAGCTGGATCCGGACGCGGCTTATGTGCATTACATCCTCAACGAGACCATCGGCGGTGTTGAGTTCCAAGACATCCCCGATACCGGCAAGGTCACCCTGGTGGCGGACATGTCGTCCACCATTCTGTCGCGCCCCATCGACGTGGCGCGTTTCGGCCTGATCTACGCCGGTGCGCAGAAGAACATCGGCCCCGCGGGCTTAACCATCGTGATT
>JAYUFH010000469.1:0-1226 GCA_043738765.1 Pseudomonadota bacterium
GGAAACCACCGCGACGGGCTACCTCGTCAACCAAGAGGACTGGAACAAAGACGTCGCCAGCGAGATCGCCAAGCACGAAGGCCTCACCTTGACGCCGGCGCACTGGGACCTGATTGAATTCCTGCGAGACCGCTATTTCAATCACAATGCGGAACTCGCCAACAACCGCGCCATCGTCAAGGCGATGCAGGATAAGTGGCCGGACAAGAAGGTCGACCAGAAGGCGGTGTTTGACCTGTTCCCGGGCAACCCGTCCAAGCAGGCTGGCAAGATCGCCGGGTTGCCGGAAAGCATGCGCAAGGGCGGCTATTGATACGCCCGATGCCTCAAGCAAGTAGCAGGCAATATTGGGCACTCTGCGCCGGGTTGCCTGCCACTTGTGTCCCTGTTGCTGCCTTCAATGCATAAAACCCTCGTTGACTGCCACACGCTGGCGCTGCATCTGCACGACCCAGAATGGGTGGTGATGGATAGCCGATTCAGCCTGTCCGATCCAGAGGCAGGTTTTAGTGCCTACCAGGCAGGCCATATTCCCGGCGCGCGTTACGCACACCTCAATCACGACCTATCGTCGCCCATAACGCCCTCGAGTGGACGCCACCCGCTACCGGATCCCACTTTGCTTGCGCAAAAGCTTGGGCAATGGGGCATAGATCAGGGCAAACAAATCGTGATCTACGACGATAGTTTTGGCGCGATGGCAGCGCGTCTGTGGTGGTTGCTGCGCTGGTTGGGTCACGATGCCGTAGCGCTGTTGGACGGCGGCTTACCCAAGTGGCAGCGCGAAGGTCATCCGCTCAACACGGAGACCCCCACGATACACCCGACAAGCTTTACACCGCATCTGCGCCCGGCATTGTGGGTGGACAGTCAAACCGTGCAACAGGCGGCGACGCAACGCAATAGCCTGGTGATCGATGCCCGTGCTGAAGAACGCTACAACGGCGAGATCGAGCCGCTGGATCGCGTCGCCGGCCACATCCCGGGTTCGATCAATCTGCCGTTTGAAGATAATCTGCATATCAGCGGCAAATTTCTTCCGCAAGACGAGTTGCGCGAGTTGTATCTCGGTATCCTCGACGATGTAAAACCGCAGCAGGTTATCCAGATGTGTGGTTCCGGTGTGACCGCCTGTCATAACATACTGGCCATGGAGCACGCAGGCCTCAACGGCGCAAGACTCTATGCGGGCAGTTGGAGTGAATGGATTACCGATGCAAGCCGCC
>JAYUFH010000470.1:0-1225 GCA_043738765.1 Pseudomonadota bacterium
GGCCTCGCCAATCTCGGAACGATGCGCGCCAGCAACGGCGGCTTTCTGGTTTTGAACGGCTTTGGAAACGGCAGCTTTGCGAACACCGGCGGAATCATCACCGCGCTTGCCGGATCGGAAGTGCAGTTCATCAACAACGCTTCGATCATCGGCGGCACCCTGAGCACTGTGGGAACCGGCGTGATCCGCAACCTGAACGGTCAGATCGCGACCCTGGCTGGCGTGACCAATACCGGGACATTCATCGGCAACGACAATAGTTCCACCTTCATCACCGGCACGATCAACAACAGCGGCACGATCACCATCAACCCTGGCAACAACTTCACCGACCTTCTTTTGGGTGCCAATACGAGCTTGACCGGCAGCGGCACCGTCACGCTGGCCACCACGACAGCAAGCAGCTTCGCGCGGGTCAGCGGCACCTTCCGGCTGACGAACGTGAGCACGATCCAGGGAGAAGGCAACCTGGGCAATAACGACAGCGTCTTTACCAACCAAGGCACGGTGAATGCCAACGTATTAGGCAGGACGCTGACGGTTGATCCGGGCCCCTTCGCGAACGCCTTTCTCAATCAGGCGACGCTCCAGGCCACTAATGGCGGTTTTCTCCAGCTTTCCGGCAGCGGCGGTGGGGTGTTTGATAACACGGGCGGAATCATCCGGGCTGTGGGTGCCGGTTCCGAAGTGCGCCTCATCAGCAGCGTGAGCATCGCCAACGGAACGCTCGCCACCAGTGGCGGCGGCATCATTCGGAACCTGAACGGCCAGATCGCGACCCTGAATGGCGTGACCAATACCGGGACATTCATCGGCAACGACAATAGTTCCACCATCATCGTCGGCACGATCATCAACAGCGGCACGATCAGCATTATCACTAGCAATAACTTCACCGATCTTATTTTGGGTGCCGATGCGACCTTGACCGGCAGCGGCGCGGTCATACTGGGCAGCACGGTCGGAGGCAGCTTCGCGCGGGTCAGCGGCACCTTCCGCCTGACGAACGCGAGCACGATCCAAGGAGAAGGCAACCTGGGCAACAACGACAGCGTCTTTACCAACCAAGGCACTGTGGATGCCAACATCACCGGCCGGACGCTGACGGTCGATCCGGGTAACTTCGTGAACGCCTTCATCAACCAAGGCACCTTGCGCGCGAGCAATGGCGGCATCCTCCTGCTCACGGGCAATGGCGGCGGGGGATTCAGCAGCACCAATGGCA
>JAYUFH010000471.1:0-3399 GCA_043738765.1 Pseudomonadota bacterium
TGCCGTGGGCATACAACACGTGGGCGCTGGAGAGGATCTGGCGGCGGCGCGACGGGCGGCCATCGTTACAGTCAACGGTCAGCGGGTCGCGTTCCTCGGCTATTCTGTCACCCTGCCGGAAACATTTTATGCCGGTGCCCATACGGCCGGCACCGCCTTCGGGCATGAGGCGCAAGTGCGCGACGATGTGATCGCCGCGCGTCAACAGGCGGATATTGTCATCGTCTCGTTCCACTGGGGTCAGGAAGGTAAGACCGAGCTGCGGGATTATCAAACGCACCTCGGCCACGTGGCCATCGATGCCGGCGCCCAAGCGGTGCTCGGTCATCACCCGCACATCCTGCAAGCGATCGAGTACTACAAGGGTGGGGTCATCCTCTACAGCCTGGGTAATTTCACCTTTGGTTCCTACAGCAAGACCGCCACCACCAGCGCCGTGGCACAATTGAGTTTTCGTCATGGGCGTCTGGCGGCGCTGCGCATGGTGCCTATTCTGGTGAATAATTTTGAGGTGCAGTTTCAACCGCGTGTCCTGACCGGTACCGATGCCGACGCGGTGGTCGGCAACCTGCAACGCTTATCGGCGCTCCAGCACACCACGCTCGTGAATCTGGCAGGCGAAGCGCACTTGCAGTTGCCGGCGACCACGGCACGCGTCGAATAGTTCCCTGTGACACGGAAAGGTGACTGTTCTCCTGCGTCCGCCGCTGTGGTTTAATGCGTGCCCATGATACGACCCTACGAACTGTTTGTCGGCTTGCGTTACACCCGCGCCAAACGCCGCAACCATTTCATCTCCTTCATCTCCCTCACCTCCATGCTCGGCACCGCCCTGGGTGTGACGGCCCTCATCACGGTGCTGTCGGTGATGAACGGCTTCGAAAAAGAATTACGCACCCGCATCCTTGGCGTGGCTTCACACCTGACCATTACCGGTGACACCGGACGCCTACGCGACTGGCGTGCCGTGGAAAAAGTGGTCGACACCGATGCGGAGGTGCTAGGCAGTGCGCCCTACGTACAAGGTCAAGCCATGCTGACCCGGGGCAAGACCGCCAGCGGCATCGTGGTGCGCGGCATATTACCGGAGGCCGAACCGCACGTGGCGGACATCGGCGACAAGATGATCGCCGGTAAACTCAGTGACCTCAAGCCCACGGAGTTCGGTATCATCCTGGGGCGGGATCTGGCGTGGAAATTGGATGCGGATCTCGGTACGCGTCTGGCACTGGTGGTGCCCGAGGGGCAGATCACCGCCGCCGGGTTGTTGCCGCGCATGAAGCGATTTACCGTCGTTGGAATTTTCGATATCGGCATGTACGAATACGACAGTGGCCTGGCCCTGATCAACATCCAGGATGCCGCGCTGTTATACCAGATGCCCGGCGAGGTGAGCGGGTTGCGTTTGAAACTCGCGGATGTCGATGGCGCTCCGCAGGTGGCAGACCGTTTAGGGGATAAACTTGGCCCCGGGTTTCGCGCGCGCGACTGGACACGCGAACATGCCAACTTCTTTCGCGCCCTCAAGATGGAAAAGACCGTGATGTTCATTATCCTGTTGCTGATCGTGGCAGTGGCGGCCTTTAACATTGTATCAACGCTGGTGATGGTGGTGACCGACAAGGAGGCGGAGATCGCGATCCTGCGCACACTCGGCGCGACGCCGCGCAGCATCATGACGATCTTCATGGTGCAAGGCACCGTCATCGGTGTCGTCGGTACCCTGATGGGGGCCATCGGCGGCATCCTGTTGGCGCACAACGTCGATGTAGTGGTGCCGTTTCTCGAGCGCTTGTTCCACACCACCTTTCTGGCGAAGGACGTGTATTACATCAGCGAACTCCCGTCGGACATGCGCTGGCCGGATGTGATGGTCATTACGGGCGCCTCCTTGCTCATGGGTTTTCTTGCCACGCTCTATCCCGCGCACCGCGCCTCCCAGACCCAACCGGCGGAGGCGCTGCGCTACGAATGACCGGTGAATGCGTGTTGCAATGCGTAGGGCTTACCAAAACCTTCGATCAGGGGGGCTTAAGCGTGGCGGTGTTGCGTGGGCTGGACCTGAGCGTCGAGCGGGGCGAACAAGTGGCCATCGTCGGCACCTCCGGTGCCGGCAAAAGCACCTTCCTGCATCTGTTGGGCGGTCTGGATACGCCCACCGCCGGCCGGGTCGAACTGGCGGGGCAGGACCTGGGACAGTTAGGGGAAGCCGAGCGCGGCCGCTTGCGCAATCAACTCTTGGGCTTTGTCTACCAGTTTCATCACTTGTTGCCGGAATTCACCGCGCTGGAAAACGTCGCCATGCCCTTGCTGATCCGGCGTCTGCCCACGGCCGACGCCGTGACACGCGCGACGCAGATGCTGGAGCAGGTCGGTCTGAGCGCGCGTCTGCTGCACAAGCCCGGGGAACTGTCCGGCGGCGAACGTCAGCGCGTGGCGGTGGCGCGGGCCTTGGTGACCTCTCCCTTGTGCGTACTGGCGGATGAACCCACGGGTAATCTCGACCGCAAAACCGCCGAAGGGGTGTATGGCCTCATGCTGGAGCTGCAACGCGAGCAACGCACAAGTTTCGTAGTCGCTACCCACGACCCAGCGCTGGCGGCGCGCATGGATCGAGTGTTGCGTATGGAAGACGGGATGCTGAAGCCCGCCTGATGGGATGTTGAAAAAACCTAGAATCTACACAAATTACCGATACACGAATGGCATTTATTTACAATCTTGCCTCACGCGGATTTATGCATCCAGCGGACTCACCACCCCGCGCCCACCGCGGTTCAGCACATGGGTGTAGATCATTGTCGTCTGCACATCCTTATGCCCCAACAGCTCTTGCACCGTGCGAATATCGTAGCCGGATTGCAGTAAATGCGTGGCGAACGAATGCCGCAACGTGTGCGGTGTAGCGGGTTTATTCAAACCCGCATCGCGCGCTGCCTGACGTACCGCCCGCTGTACCGCTTGGTCGCTCACATGATGGCGGCGCTCGATTTCGCCGCGCGGATCGAGCGAGCGCTTGGCCGCAGGGAACACATACTGCCAATGCCACTCATGCCCGGCGGCGGGATATTTGCGCGACAGCGCAAACGGTAAATACACATCGCCAAAGCCCTCGGCCAACTCCTGCGTATGCAAGGCCTTCACCCGAACTAAATGCTGCTGCAGTGGCGCTACCAGGCTTTGCGGCAACATCGTCACCCGATCTTTATTGCCCTTACCTTCACGTACGATTAACTCGCACCGTTCGAAATCGATGTCCTTCACCCGTAGCCGTACCCCCTCCATCACCCGCATCCCGGAGCCATACAGCAAGCGGGCGATCAAGCCGGTCGTCCCCTCCAACTTATCCAGCAATCGCAATGTTTCCTGCACGGTCAACACCACCGGCAAGCGCTTGCC
>JAYUFH010000472.1:0-1224 GCA_043738765.1 Pseudomonadota bacterium
TGCTCTACTTCCGCATCGAGGACAACAGCTTTATCAAGGGAGGCTATACCAACTATTGGGACAAGGTCCCGTCCAAGTTTGCCGACTACAATTCGAAAAATTTCCGTGACGGCGGTTTCCGCGTGGTGCCGCCGGCGGCGGTGCGCAA
The DNA here is from genome assembly GCA_043738765.1 of Pseudomonadota bacterium. Taxonomy (GTDB): domain Bacteria; phylum Pseudomonadota; class Gammaproteobacteria; order Acidiferrobacterales; family UBA6901; genus JANNJF01. Next base: position 149 of record JAYUFH010000472.1, read on the forward strand.
GGGCGCTTATATCGCCCCGAGCGTCGTCCTCATGCCGAGCTATGTCAACATCGGTGGCTACGTGGACGAAGGCACCATGGTGGACACCTGGGCCACGGTCGGTTCCTGCGCGCAGATCGGCAAGAACGTGCACCTGTCCGGCGGCGTCGGTATCGGCGGCGTGTTGGAACCGGTGCAGGCCGCGCCCACCATCATCGAGGACAACTGCTTTATCGGCGCGCGCTCCGAAGTGGTCGAGGGCGTGATCGTGGAGGAAGGCGCGGTCATCTCCATGGGCGTGTACATCGGCCAGAGCACCAAGATATACCACCGCGAAACCGGCGAGGTGACTTATGGCCGCATCCCGGCGGGTTCCGTGGTGGTGTCGGGCAACCTGCCATCCAAGGATGGCAAGTATTCGCTCTACTGCGCGGTGATCGTGAAACAGGTGGATGCCAAGACCCGCGGCAAGGTGGGGATCAACGAGCTACTTAGGGATATCTGAGAACGTAGCCGAACCACCATGTCCGATAAAACACCAGCTTGGCGTAGGGTGGGCATCGCCCACCACACGGGGCATCACTGGGCTCCGCTGGTGGGCGATGCACTGGAAACTGCTCCTGCGTTTCCAGTACTTCCACCATCCCTGGCGGTCGCCCACCCTGCTGGTGCAATGACTTGAGCTAAGTGCCCTGCAGACATGACCGATAAAACACTCGACCTCGCCAAGCAGTTGATCGCGCGTCCCTCCCTGACGCCGAAGGACGAAGGCTGCCAGGCACTCATGATCGCGCGTCTCGAACGCATCGGCTTCGAGATCCATCGCCTGCGCTTCGGCGACGTGGATAATTTCTGGGCGCGGCGCGGGACCAAAGCACCCCTCATCGCCTTCGCCGGGCATACCGATGTGGTGCCCACCGGACCGCTGAGTGACTGGCATAGCGATCCGTTCCAACCGGAAATCCGCGACGGCCTGCTCTACGGTCGCGGCGCCGCCGACATGAAGGGCTCGCTGGCGGCGTTCATCACCGCGATTGAAGATTTTGTCGCGCAGCGCCCGCATCACACGGGCTCCATCGGCCTGCTGATCACCGCGG
>JAYUFH010000473.1:0-1220 GCA_043738765.1 Pseudomonadota bacterium
TCAACGAGGTTAAGTTATGTCAGTGACCAAGAGTATTACACCAGATTCGAAAAGAGTCGATATTAACATCAGTGGACGCTTCGATTTTTCCGTGCACAAGGAATTCAGGGACGCCTACCGTAACCATCCGGGCCTGGCTGAATACCGGGTGAACCTGAATGCGGCGAGCTACATGGACAGCTCAGCCCTCGGCATGCTGTTACTGCTGCGCGAACATTCCGGTGAGGATAGAAATCGGGTCGTCCTGTGTAATCCTTCGCCAGGCATACGCAAGATCCTCGAAATTGCTAATTTCGACCGGCTGTTTCGCATCGAGTAGCCGCCGTGACTGTACAAGGAATCGTCATGCCTCAACTGGATGCGCCGGGATCGCCTGGGAAAGCACTGGTGGTGGATGACGACGCCACCAACCGCGTTTTCATTCGTGCATTGCTCATCAAGGAGGGTTACGACGTTATACTCGCCGAAGATGGCATAGAGGGCGTGGCCCGTTTTCGCGAGGTGCGCCCCGATATTGTGTTCATGGACGTGATGATGCCGCACATGGACGGTTACGAGGCCGCGCGCCTGATCAAAGAACTGGCCGGTGAGACATTTGTGCCAGTCATATTCCTCACCGCGCTCAGCGACGATGAGGCGATGATGAGCTGTATAAACGCAGGCGGTGACGATTTCCTCAGCAAGCCGTTTAAGAAAAATACCCTCAAGTCCAAGATCATCGCGATGCAGCGTATCCGCGATTTGTATAAGCGTTTTGATGAGCAGCGCAGGGAGTTGCGTGTCCTGCAGGCACTCAGGCTGCATGACGATGAGATCGCGCAGCAGGTTTTCGCACGCGCCCTGAGCGGCAACCATGGCGCGCTTAGCCGGGTCCGCCATCTTCTGCGTCCAGCCACCACCTTCAATGGTGACTTGCTGCTCGCCGCGCGCCGGCCTGGCGGCGGAATGAATCTAATGATCGGTGATTTCACCGGTCATGGGCTGGCCGCCGCCGTTGGCACCCTGCCAGTCTCGGATATCTTTCAAGCCATGACCGCGAAGGGGTTTTCCGCGTCGGACATCATCGGGCGGATCAACGCGAAATTGCGCACTGTGTTGCCCGTGGAAATGTTCCTTTCCGCCTGCTTTGTGAGCCTGGAAAAGGATTTTCAGGTGGCCGAAATCTGGAACGGTGGCATGCCAAATGTGCTGGTGGTGGGCCACGATACAAGGCGCGTCCG
>JAYUFH010000474.1:0-8937 GCA_043738765.1 Pseudomonadota bacterium
ATTGGCGGATATTGAGCTGGAAAACGTCGACAAACGAGCACTTACTGACTCGCCGAGGAGAGGAGAGGAATGGACTCGATAGCCGAATCTATCCTGGAAATTTCGCGGGGCTTAAATAATCCGCAATATTCATAGCCAAGCTACCTGCCTAGCCACTTCCATTGGCTAAACCCCTATCACAATAAGGATCAACAACGTTTCGGCAATCGCTTTTATGAGGTACGGGGTGTCCTCTGGATTTTCAAAACGGTTGTAGTCCGTTGAATTCCATGGCGCCTGTCACAGGCTATAGCTTCCATAGCCCCAACACACTGACCACCATTAATCCGGCGCCCATAACACGCTTGAAACGCTCATCGTTGCGCAGGATCGCATCGTGCGTCCTGAGGCCCACGACATGACCAACGGCAGCGATGGGCAACAGGGCAAGTGCCGTGAGCAGATGCAGGTCGACGCCGACCACGGCAAAGGTAGTCATCTTGATGGCGACTAAAATGAACCACAAGACGAACAGTGTATTGCGCAACTGGTCGCGCGCGACGTTGCGCATGTAGACCGCCACCATCAACGGCGCTCCGGTAAGAGAAGTGCCGGCGATGTAACCACCCAGGATGAGTAACAGCTTGTCGACCCAGTGGTTGTGGCTGTGGATCGACCAGTTGATGACCCAGATAAAGGCGTAGAACAGCGTAACCGAATAAATGAATATCAACAGCCACCGGTTGGGTAAATTGAGCAGACCCAACACGCCCACCAGGGCGGCGGGGATAATGAACAATGAAGACCGTTTTAGATAACCCCAGTCGACGTTATTCAGCTGGGTGCCCAGGGTCAGGCCGGAAAAAAACAACAGATGGCTGCCGATGATCGGCAGCCAAAGTAGCGGCTGGTTATCGACAAACAACATCAGCGGTAACCCGAGGGCCGCCCCGCCAAAACCGAGGCCGGTGCGCACGAAACCGGTCCAGAGAAAGATCAGACCAATGAGTACGGTTTGTGTTGGGTCGAAGTGCGGCAACATGGATAAAGCTCGTGATGGATGCCGCGCATTATACACCCTGCCCTGCACTGGCGGGAACGCTGCGGAGGACTCCAGACCCTGTGCAAGAGTCAGCCAGGGAATATGAATATGCTGCAGACCATCCCGAGTATCGGCGAGCAGCGTGACATGTCAACGTCCTACTCAGTCTATTTTGTTTCCAAGACTTACTGAGGAGAACAGCAAATAACGCACATCGCTGTCTGTGGGGTTCCTTCTCCGTGCGGGGTGTGCCTCCCCGAAGGGGGCTTGGGGAGAAGGACAGGATGCTGTCAGACCCGGACTATGCCAACCCTCAGCGCATCACCCGACCCCATTATCGACCGGTGCGCCGCACCTATCGGGCGGTGCGCGCCAATGCGATCAGGTACACCGGTCGACCGGTCTCCAAGGAATAATATTCCCGCTTGCGTCCAGTCGGGTTGACTCCAGGCCATTGGGTCGCGGAATTTTTTCACGCTCAAGCACACGTTACCGGCGTTACAAGCCGGCACATCATTCACCTGATGGCGACGACCTGATGGCCGGCGTGGTGATTTCTGCGTAGGGGTGCATGCTTCAATTCGCAGACGCGTCCGGGCAGAGACGCATCAGGCCGGCTGTCGTTTTACCGGGCAAATACTGGTGGCCGTGTTCCGACCTTTTTGCCCCACTCCCGTAAACCAGGGTTGTCCACGACTGACCGCTGGTCTCAGCGGATGTCGCTGAAAAAAAGTTGGGCGGGTATCGGTAGTCTCAATTCAAAACACAGGATGATCATCAGCACGCGTGCAAAGCTGCGCCAGACACCCATTTGCAGGAATTTACGCGCGTCGGTAATGACGTGGGCGTCGAGCAGCACCGGTCGTATAGCGCGCACCAGTTTCTCGCAGAGCCGCACGTCTTCCAGTATCGGCACGGGCGGGAATCCCCCCAGGCGCTCAAACAGGGCACGCTGCACGAACAGCGCCTGATCGCCATAGATGATGCGTGTGCGTTGGCAGCGCCAATTGTCGAGATAGGAAATCAACCCTAAGCGCCAATCGCTGCCGGAGAAACGATGGCGAAACCCGCCAGCGTAGTAACCACCCTCCGCGGCCAGCGCCTCTATCCGATCCAGAGCGCCTATGGGTAACAGGGTATCGGCATGCAGGAACAACAGCCAATCCCCTTTTGCCATTTGCGCACCGGCATTCATCTGCGTGGCCCGCCCTTTGGGGGCGCGAAGCAATTGCACCCGACTGTCCGCCGATGCGATGTCGCGGGTGCGGTCGACACTGCCGCCGTCCACGAGGATGGTTTCGAAATCACCGGTCTGTGTGAACAGGTGGCGCAGCGTGAGAGGTAGCGCCTTTTCCTCGTTGTAGACCGGGATCACGACCGAGATCATCCTGGGTTTTCCCTCAAACACGCTGGCAGCAGCGGCTGGTATAACTGCGGATCGGCACCCAGGTAGAAAAATAGTTCTTCGCAGGCGGTGAGTATGCCGTCACTCAATGCAACGTATTCCCTGCCGGCCGTGACCAGCGGGGCATATGCGGCGGTTGTCTCGGCGCACAAGCGCTCTATGCTGCGTAGGCCGAAGGCGTGATGCGCATCCTCCTGCAGCAACACCCTGCGTCGCAGTGCTGCGTAGCGGTCACCGCGTCGACGCAGCACGGCGTCTATTTCTTTCAGCACCATCGCGCCGACTCCTTCCAGCACCACTTGCATACCGACTAAGGACCCGCCCAGATTTTCGTCATCCAGGTCGGCGAGCAGGCGTTCGCGATAGTGCCGCATCGCGCACAGCGCCGGGGAATCGCTGACACTGCCTCTGGGTGCAAGCGCGCTGGCGGCGCGGCTAAACACCCGGGCATGCAACGCTTCCTGTTGCGCTTGGGTCGCGAGAAAGTTGCGGGTCTTACGTTCCGGCGCCAGCAGGACCTGCCTCAGGGCGCATTCCTGCGCGAGTTGCTCGCCGGCGACCAACACCTGGAATAGGTGTGCGAGCTGGCCCTTGAGGTCCGTGCCGATGCGCATCGGCTTACTCCGGGGCCTTAGGCGATGGACCATTCAGGCTCCAGTCATAGGTCAGGTATTTTATTCTGTAGTGGCCGGCTTCCAGCGCCCGCGCCAGTTCGGCATCCGCCACGTAGCGTGCGATGTAGCGCGACACTGTGCCGCTCTGGCCTGAAAAATCCTGCTCGAACCAGTCGAAGATCCTGGAAAGGGTGGCGGTCTTTTGCGTCCGATCGAAGCGATTGCGCCGCGGGTCGTTGATGAAATTGCGCGCACCTTCCTCCAGTTGCTGCTCCAACCTGTCGGCGGAATACGCCTCGGAACGGAGCTTAGGGCACGAACGGGAAGCACAGATGATGACAAAATGTATGCGTGCCTCCTTGAGCGGTATGAGTATTTCATGCTCCAGATCGTAAAGATTGATCTGCCTGCCGCCTACGGAATATTTATTGAGATAAAAAAAACGCACCTTTCCCAAGGCGCTGGATGGGGAATAGCCATCCAATATGCCTTTAATGGCCAGCGCGTTGTAGGCATTGATCCAGAACGCCAACTGCTGCTCGCGGCCCATCAGGGCTGCAGCATCGGTCTGCGCCAGGTACTGCAAGTAAGCGGGGAAATGATTGTCGGTGGCGATCCCGGGATAGTCCACCTGTCCGTCTCTGACGTAGCGGTGCAGAATGTCATCGTAGGCCTGGGTCGGTGACTGGCCTGGTACTGGCATGGCCAGTACTTGAGTATCAGGTTGCGCGGCGGAAACGGCGAATGAGAAAAATACCAGTAAGGCCATGCCGGTCACGCGTAACCATCGCGTGCGCGTGCTGGCCAGTAAGCAGGCGTGGCGGATCACGGCAATACTCTCCTCGGACGGATAGTCGGGGCGAAGGCTGAAATTATCTCGGTTAGTCGTCACAGCACGCCCCAACCTTACAGGCGTCGATCCGCTGCATGGGGTTCGATACCGATGCGCGTACAAGGGAAATGCGCGCCCGACACGCCCCAAGCCGCCAGCTTGTGCGGCGGCGGTGTCCCCCACCGCCCTCTGGTCAACGCCGCCTGCCCATGCCCGGGAGACAACGACATCCCTCGCCTTCCGGCCCCAGCGTGCTACTGCCTGGCGCCGGCAGACCCTTCCCCCCGCGGATCGCTCGCCGCCTCGACGCGGTTCGCCTTCTTGTACCACACCACTGCCTGCATATTACCGTAGCCCGCCTCGCGCAATTTTAACGTATAGCCTTGCGCCACAAGTTTGCGTATCTCGTCCTGATCAAAGGCCACTGGCTCATACTCAACGACGTCAGGCAGATACTGGTGATGAAAACGCGGCAACGCCACCCAGTCCCGCACGCTGCCGTGTCCCTCGGAAAACTCCAAGGCCGCCAGCAACACCATGCTGATGATGCGGCTGCCGCCGGGCGTGCCCAGCACCACCACGGCGTCGGGGGTTTCGAGAAAGGTGGGTGTCATGCTGGACAGCGGACGCTTGCCGGGGGCGATGGCGTTGGCCTTGTTGCCCACCAGGCCATAGGTATTCGCCACGCCGGGTTTGGCGACAAAATCATCCATCTCGTTGTTGAGCACCACACCGGTGCCGGGTGGCATGAAGCCGGAGCCGAACAACGTGTTGAGAGTCAGGGTGACGGCGGCGCGATTGCCGTCACGATCGATAACGGAAAAGTGCGTGGTGTCGGTACCCGTGGCGCGCGGCACCTCGCTGCTGCGGGGCACCCGCTCCTGCAACAGTTTCTGCGCATAGGACGGACTGAGCAGTTTACGCACATCTATGGAGACGAAGTCCGGGTCACCGAGGTAACGCGCGCGATCGCGGTAGGCGAGGCGCATGGCCTCGATGATGCGCGCATCCCGTTCACTCTTCGTCAGCGTGTCCAGCGGTAGACCCGCCGCCAGCAGGTTGAGCATTTCCACCAACACGATACCGCCAGAGGACGGGGGCGCGGCGGAAGTGACCGTCATACCGCGATAGTGTCCGCGCACCGGCTGGCGTTCCACCACTTTATATTTTTTCAGATCGTCCAGGGTCCAGATACCACCGGCGGCGCGCACCCCCTCCACCAGGCGTTTCGCCGTCTCGCCGGCATAGAATCCATTGCGCCCGTGGGCGGCGATGCGTTCCAGGGTGTCCGCCAATTGCGGTTGGCGCAGGATAAAACCCGGCTCCGGCACAAAGCCTGCGTCGAGGAACACCTTGCCGGCATCGGAGGTCAGCAACACCTCGCGCCGGCGCTCGGCCATGGCTTGATAATGCGCGCTCACTGGATAACCCTCCCGCGCCAGGCGTATGGCGGGCGCGAGACTCTGTGCCAACGACAGGCGACCGTAGCGGCGGGCGATGCGCGCCAGGGCGGCGGGCGTACCGGGGATGGCGGACGCCAGGGGGCCATCGAGGGACAAACGCTCGGCCACATCACCGTTTTTATCCAGATACATGTCGGCACTGGCCGCCAGCGGTGCGCGCTCGCGGCCATCGAGCATAATCTCGTAGCCATCACTGGCGCGATGCAACAGCCAAAATCCACCGCCGCCCAGCCCGGAGCTCTCCGGCTCCACCACGGCAAGCGCAGCGGCGATGGCCACGGCCGCGTCAAAGGCATTGCCACCCTTATTAAGGATATCGTAGCCGGCGGCCGTCGCCAGGGGATGGGCGCTGGCGATGGCCGCGGCGGGCGGGCGCGGCGACGACGCCAGGACGGCGGCGGGTAGCCACAGCAACAGGATAAACAGGCGCATAGACAGAACCATTAATGAACCATACAAGAGGGCCGCGGTGGGCGCAAAAGGTTTACGCCCTCGGTGTGGCCCGGCATCGCAGGTAGGGTACTAGCGCCATTCACACCGACACCCGGGCCCGCTGGCTGGGACAATAAAAAAGGCGGCCGGGGCCGCCTTGGGATGTGAGGTAATACCTTCAACCGGTCTTGCGGGTCAGGTCGATATACTTCGCGTACAGCTGGTCGCGGCTCTCCACCACCTCGGGGTCGTGCAGTATGCAGTCCACGGGGCAGACCTCGACGCACTGGGACGCTTCATAATGACCGACGCATTCGGTGCAGAGCTTGGGATCGATGACATAAATTTCCGCTCCCTGGGTAATGGCGCCGTTCGGGCATTCCGGCTCGCACACATCGCAATTGATGCACTCGTCAGTAATCATTAAGGACATCTTTAAGAACCCCTAGCTAGTATATGGACACTGGTCACTATACTAGCTTATTTTACCCATGAGCGCAGCCTTGACCCTCGGGTGAACGAACTCGGTGACATCCCCCCCCAGCAGGGCGATTTCCTTGACCAGGGACGCCGAAACAAAGGTTTCGCGCTCCGACGGGGTCATAAAAACGGTTTCTATCTCCGGGTCCAGCCGCCGGTTCATGCCGGCCAATTGAAACTCAAACTCAAAATCCGACACGGCACGCAGACCCCGCAGGATGACCCGGGCCCCGTGCTGGCGTACGCACTGGATCAACAAATTATCGAAACCGACCACCGTAACGCCGGACATACCCGCCAACACTTGTGAGGCGAGACTCACGCGCTCTTCCAAGGTAAACAAGGGGCGCTTCGCGGGGTTCGCGGCCACCGCCACAATGACTTTGTCGAACACGTGGGTGGCGCGCCGCACCAGATCGCTATGGCCACTGGTAATCGGGTCGAAGGTACCGGGATAGAGAGCGCTGACCTGCATGGGGGATGCCTCGTTAGAAAGTTTGATTCCAACCATGGGATAAAAAGTCACACGGTGTCATGCGTCATTCTTCGCCAGATGATACCCCACCTGTCCGGCACGCTTGCTGCGCAATAATGTCCAGGCGGCCGGCAACGGCAAGTCCCGATCGCCGGCGGCCTCCAGATAGATCAGTCCATTCTTCCTGACCCAGCCACCCGCCGCCAGGCGCGCGCAACAGTCCTGCAGCAGGCCACTGTCATAGGGCGGATCGAGAAAAATAATATCGAATGGCCGAGCGGCCCCTTGCAGAAACACCCGTGCATCCGCCTGCACCACCTCGGCGCCGCGCGCCTCAAGCAAAGCGAGATTGGCGCGCAGTGCGCGTACCGCGATGTCGTCCTTCTCCACCAGCACCACCTGCCCGGCGCCCCGCGACAGACTCTCGATTCCCAAGGCGCCACTGCCGGCAAACAGATCGAGACAGGCGGCACCCGGCAGCCACGGCTGCAACCAATTGAAGAGAGTCTCGCGCACCCGGTCCGGCGTGGGCCGCAGACCGTCACGCCCGGGGAAGGTCAGCCGGCGACTGCGCCAGGTGCCGCCAATAATGCGCAACACCCCCTGCCCTCCCGGCTTGTCGCCGGCGCGTTTAGCGATCGGCGCCACCCACGATAACCGTGACCATACTCGCCGGATGGATGCGCCGCTTGAAGGCATCACGCACCTGCTCCACGGTCACCGCCTCGACGCGATCGATATAGGTATCCAGATAATCGAGGGGCAGTCCATAAAAACCGATCATCGCCAGGTTGTCGGCGATCTTGCCATTGCTGTCCAGGCGCAGGGGAAAGCCGCCGCTGAGGTTTTTCTTGGCGTCCTCCAGTTCTTTCTGCGTCGGGCCGTCGGCGACAAACTTGTCCAGTGTCTCGCGCATGACGTGCAGGGCGTTTTCGCTTTCCTTGTTGCGCGTCTGCAGGCCCATGGAAAACGGGCCGCGTTCGCGCATCGGCACAAAGTAGCTGTAGACACTGTAGGACAACCCGCGTTTTTCGCGGATCTCATCCGACAGGCGCGACACCAGACCGCTGCCGCCCAGAACATAATTGCCGACGTACAGCGGGAAGTAATCCGGGTCGTTGCGCGTCATGCCCGGCTGGCCCATCAGGATGTGCGACTGGGTTGAAGGGAATGCAATACGCAAGGGCTTGCTGCTGACACCGGGATCGGGGTCGGCCACTGGGGGGATCAAAGAGGCGTGTTCGCCTTTCGGCAGGCCGCCCAAAGCATGCCGCGCGATACGACGCGCCTCGCGCACGCTGACATCCCCCACGATGGCGAGCACCGCATTACTACCGACATAATAACGCTGGTGAAACGCGATTAAATCGTCGCGCACGATCGCATTGAGTCCGGTCTTGGTGCCCTCGGGCCGCTGCGCGTAGGGATGGGGACCGTATAGCGCGCGGTAAAAAGCGATATTCGCCAAGTCGCCGGGGGATTGCGCGCTCTGCTGCAGACCGATAAGCGCACGCTGCCGCTCGCGATCCAGACTCGCCTGGGGAAAGGCCGGGTCCACCAGCAGTTGCGCGAACAGCTTCACTGACGGTTCCAGCAGGTCAGGCTCTGTCAGGCTGCGCAGGCTGGCTATCGCCATGTCGCGCTGGGAATCCGTGGCGAATTCCACCCCCTTATCCTCGAACGCGACGGCGATCTCATTGGCGTTTAGCTTACCCGTACCTTCTCGCAGCAATCGGTTGGTCAGCATGGCCAGCCCGCTCTTCTCACTGCTGTCGCGTGCCGCGCCCGCGTCGAAGACCGCCGTTATCTGGATCATGGGGATTTCATGACTCTCGACGAAAAAAACGCGCACCCCGTTTTCCAGGTTCCAGTGCTTGATCTGTGGTGTGGCCTGGGCCGCCGTGGTCAATCCTGCCAGCAGTAAAAACAGCCAGACCGGGGCGATGCGATGAACGATGACATTAGCGGACATGGTCGCCTCCCAGGGGTGCATGCACAGGTTTCTTGGCGCCGCTTAGGGGCAGCGGATTGAGCACACCCACCGTCAGGTTGTCCTCATTCAGATATTTTTTTGCCACCTTCTGCACCTGTTCGGCGGTGACGCTGCGGATGCGTCCGACGGATTCATCGAGCAGTTGCCACTTGAGGCCGATGGTTTCTAGCATGCCGATGCGCATCGCCTGATAAAACACCGAATCCCGCGCATACACATCGC
>JAYUFH010000475.1:0-3370 GCA_043738765.1 Pseudomonadota bacterium
TCGCCCCTCGCCTGGACCATCCTGGCCGTGGTGCAGTTGATCCTGGCCCTGGTGTTTTTCGGTTATCTGCAGGAGTTCCTGCAGATCCAGTCGCAGCTCCTCAGCAACGGCGCCAGCCAGGGCATCACTGCCATCGTGGCCTCACCGCTGCTCGGTTTTGCGGCGGTGCTGCTGCTACTGATATCGCCCCTCATCAGCATGCGCTTGTTCAGCGAGGAGCGGCGCAATAAAACCCTGAGCCTGCTGGTGAGTGCGCCGGTGTCCATGACGGAGATCGTGCTGGGTAAATATCTCAGCCTGGTGATCTTTCTTTGGATCATCCTGGGCATGGCACTGCTCATGCCCTTGTCACTGCTCGCTGGAGGGCACCTGGATTTCGGTCTCTACGGCGCCGCCACCCTGGGACTGGCCCTGCTGTTGGCGGGCTTTGCCGCGGTGGGTGTGTTCATGTCGACACTGACTCAGTATCAGACCGTGGCTGCCGTCAGCACCTTTGGCATGCTGTTATTGTTCCTGATCCTGGAGCTGGCGGGCGAGGCCCTGGGCGGCGCGAGCGTACTCACCTACCTCTCGTTACTCACCCACTACGAACCCTTTCTGCGCGGCGTGTTCGACACGCAGGATGCGGTCTACCTCGTATTGTTCATCGCGACCTTCCTCACCCTCAGCGTGCGACGGCTCGACATGGATCGGTTGGGAGGCTGACATGCGCGTATCCCGTGAATCCCGCCGTCAACTCCGACTCGCAGGCAGCAGCTTCATTATTCTGTTCCTACTGGCCATCGGCCTCGGTCTGTGGCTGAGCCACGAGTACCACAGGCAGTTCGACTGGACCTCCGCCGGTCAGAACAGCCTGTCGGAAACCAGCAAGCTGCTGCTGCAGAAACTGAACAAACCGGTGAAGATCACCGCCTTCGCTACGGATCAGCCGGAACTGCGCCAGGGCATCCGCAATCTGGTGGGTCGTTACCAGCAAAACTATAAAGACATCACCTTGGAATTCGTGGATCCGGACAAAGATCCGGCGCGGGTACGCGCCGCCAACATCAACTTCAACGGCGAGCTGGTGGTGGAGTACAGCGGTGCGCGCGAATCCCTGCAGCAACCGAGCGAAGAGACCCTTACCAATGCCCTGGCGCGACTCGGCCGCGGTGGCGAGCGTTGGATTGTTTTCTTAAGCGGTCACGGCGAGCGCAGTCCCGAACAGCAGGCCAACTTCGACCTCTCCACCTGGGCGCAGCAACTCAACCAGCGCGGACTCAAGACCCGCACCCTACTGCTCGGTGAAAATAACCAGATTCCCCACAATACCGCGACCCTGGTGATCGCCGGCCCACGCGTCAAACTGCTGCCCGGCGAAGTGAAACAGATCGAGGATTTCCTCACGCAGGGCGGCAACCTGCTGTGGCTGAAAGACCCGGGGCCGCTGCAAGGACTCGGTCCCATCGGCGAAATGCTCGGCGTCGAATTCGAACCCGGCGTTATCGTGGATCCCATGTCCAAGGCCTACACCGGCGGCGCCTCCGCCAGCTTCGTAGTGGTCACCCAATATGGCCATCACCCGGCGGTACGCGACTTCCATCTCACCACCTTGTTTCCGGAGGCCGGGGGCATCCGCACACACGACGTGGCAGGCTGGAAGGCGGAGACGCTGCTCGACACCTCCGCCTCCGCCTGGTCGGAAACCGGCAAGCCCGACGACACCACGCGCTTTGACCCGGTCAAGGACATCCGCGGTCCTCTGAGTATTGGCGTCGCCCTTACCCATGCACACGAAGGCAAGGAACAACGGGTGATCGTCATCGGTGACGGTGATTTTCTCTCCAATACCTATATCGGCAACGGCGGTAATCTGGATCTCGGCACGAATCTGATCAACTGGGTCAGCGGGGATGACATATACCTTAATATACCCAGCCACATCGCCAACGATATACAGCTGAATCTTTCCCCCACTGCCATCGCCGGCATCCGTCTGCTCTTTGTAATCCTGCTGCCCCTGGCCTTCATGAGTGGCGGCATAATTATCTGGTGGCGCCGGCGCCGGCGCTGATAGTATTGACTCTTGCCCACGCGTGCCGCGTACCCCGCGGTCATGACACTACGATAGGTGGATCGTGAAAAACCGCTGGTTGCTCAATCTCGCCCTGGTCCTGCTGGTCGTCGTCATGCTCGCCGTCGTCGTTTACCGGCCGGGTACCCCACCCGCACCGCCGGCGCCGGCACTTACCTCCCTCAGCACCGAGGCCATCACCCACCTGCGCGTACTGCGGTCAAACCAGCCGGAGATCGTGCTGGAGAAATCCCAGGGGGCATGGTTCATGGTGGCGCCGCACAAGGCACGCGCCAACCTGTTTCGCGTGAACAACCTGCTGGCGCTGGCCACGGCGAAAAGCGCCAGCCACTTCGATGCGCCCACGACGGACCTCGTCAAATACGGGCTCGATCAGCCTGAGACGCGAGTCTGGCTGAACGATCAGGAGATCCGTTTCGGCAGCATGCATCCGATCAATCCCCAATACTATGTGCTGGTAAACGGTCAGGTCCATCTCATCGCCTCCCGCTATTACTCCGGTGCGGCCCTGGCGCCGGCGGATTTCTTCAGCCATCAACTGCTCGACGATGGGTTGAAACCGGCCGCCTTCAGCCTGCCCGGGCTCAAGCTCATCCTGGACACCCACGGCGCCTGGCAGGCAACACCGGCCAACAAAGAACTCAGCAGCGACCGCATCAATACCCTGGTGGACGAATGGCGTCACGCCCAGGCGCTGTCCGTAAATGAATATTCCGGCAAGCCGGTGCACGAACACGCGACCATCCGCTTTAGCGCGGACAGCCCGCTCAAGGAATTGGATATCGGCATCCTGGCGCACAAACCGGAACTCATCCTCTATCGTCCGGACGAAGGCCTGGAGTATCACTTCCCCGAAGATGTCGGCACACGCCTGTTGGAACTCAAGCCCGACTAGGACCACCCCGCCAACCATGCCGGAATTACCCGAAGTCGAAACCACATGCCGTGGCATCCGCCCGCATGTTCAAGGACAGCGCGTGCGCGCCGTGCAAGTGTACAACCGACACCTGCGCTGGCCGGTGCCCGCCGCCCTCCCGCAGCAACTGATCGGCCACACCCTGATCGACGTTACGCGCCGCGCCAAGTATTTACTGTTTCAGTTTGATAACGGCACTCTCATCCTGCATCTCGGCATGTCCGGCAGCCTGCGGATATCCGACGGCCAGCAGGCGGCGGAAAAACATGAGCATGTGGAGATCACCCTGGATAGCGGCGAGTGTCTGCGACTGCGCGACCCGCGGCGCTTCGGCGCCGTGCTCTGGACCCGCAAGGACCCCCTGCAGCATAAACTGCTGA
>JAYUFH010000476.1:0-3366 GCA_043738765.1 Pseudomonadota bacterium
ATTTACTTGATGATGGCAGATCACCTCTTTTAACGCGTGGGGCGATGCGGTTAGTATATGAATTCGCCCTCCTAAACTGCTTGCTCGTGTGGACGCCGTGGGACGACTGGCCGCTTCCTGTAATCACTGTGGCCGGCGCCGCACAACCAGAACGTTATACCTTCAATCACGAGAATTAATAATGACCATAAATCGCGCTTACAGGTTGCTTTTTCTGGGTTCGTTTTCAATCGCGCTGTTGCTCCTATGGCAACCGTCCCACGCCGGGCCGATCCGCGACTACATTGCCGCGCACCGCGCGGCACGGCAGGTGGAGGACGCTGGGGATAGCGAACCCTCCGGTAGTGCGTCGCTGCCCGGCGGGGCACGCGTCGTGCGGGATGTCCCCTATGGCAAAGATGATCTGCAGCGCATGGATGTCTACCTGCCCCCGCAGGCGGAAAACGCCCCGGTGATCTTCATGGTCCATGGCGGCGGCTGGCGGCGGGGTGACAAAGGCGCGGAGTCGGTGGTGGAAAACAAGATGACCCGCTGGGTGCCCAAGGGATTCATTTTCATCTCGACCAATTACCGGATGTTGCCTAAGACGGCCCCCGTGGAGCAGGCACAGGATATCGCCAGTGCGCTTGCATTTGCCCAAGGCAAGGCCGCGTCGTGGGGAGGAGACCCCGCCAAGTTCATCATCATGGGGCACTCCGCCGGCGCGCATCTGGTCGCCTTGCTGGTGGCCTCGCCGGCCATGGCCTTGAAGGCGGGCGTGCATCCCTGGCTCGGCACCCTTTCACTCGATAGCGCGGCACTCGACGTCGTGCAGACCATGGAGGCGAAACACTATCGCCTTTATGACAAAGCCTTTGGCAGCGATCCCGCCTACTGGAAAGCGGCGTCGCCGTATCATGCGCTGACTGAAACCGCGACCCCGTTTCTGGCCGTGTGTTCCACGCGCCGCAGCGACTCCTGCCCACAGGCAACCCGGTTTGCCGCCAAGGCCACGTCGCTCAAGGTGCGCGCCAGCGTGCTGGAGCAGGACCTGTCGCACAAGGACATCAACCAGAATCTGGGGATGGAAGGTCGCTATACCGACGCCGTTGAGACATTCATGGGTACGCTCGATGAATCCGTGAGGCGCGCGCTGAATAATCATCCAGGTGCCCACTGATGGGTGCCGCTTAACGCGAACGCATGCATCGTTTTATTCTGCCAAATGCAGTGAAGGGCCAGGTAGCGCACGACCACATGCAATGGAGAGGGAGAAAACGATGCGCACTATTGACCGGCTGGATCAGTTAGCCGCTGGGTTAACTTATGCAGGCGCCTGAATACATTGAAACCGAGCGACTCATTTTGCGTCGGCCATTGCCAGCCGACGCCGAGGGTATTTTTTCTCGTTATGCCAGCGACCCTGATGTAACCCGATATCTCGGGTGGTCATGCCACCGATCCATAGAGCAAACCCGGGCATTTCTCACATTCTGCGATTCTGCATGGGCGAACTGGCCAGGCGGGCCTTACATCATCGAGTCACGCGAGCCGAGGGTTCTTCTCGGCGGAACGGGCTTTGGGTTTGAGACCCCGCTCCAGGCAGCGGTCGGCTATGTGCTCGCTAAAGAAGTATGGGGACGTGGCTATTCAACCGAGGCCCTTGGAGCGCTCGTGGGCATCAGCCCGGAAGTCGGAATACGCCGTCTCTACGCCTACTGTCATCCTGAACATAAAGCATCGTCAAGGGTGCTTGAGAAGTGCGGCTTCAGTTTAGAAGGTAAGCTTCGGCGTCATTCAGAATTTCCGAACCTTGGCAGCGCCGGGCTGAGCGATGTATTGTGCTATGCACGGGCTTTCGGCTAGCAGCCCGCCCCGATCATATTAAAGACGCTGCAGCTGGAAAGCGCGCGAATAATTTCAAATCCGTTGTTCCTAACTTCGATAATACTTACTTTTCCCTTTAAGAAGCGCGCGCTGTCGGGCGAACCGCTCGAAAAAGAAGTTCTGTGTGTTTTTTCACAGACACGCGCTGCAAGTTCCGTACACTCGACGTTAAGTTAGAAGCCAGGTCATGCAATATACGAACCCATTGCCGCAGCCGATGAATTGAAAACAATTCATCGGCTCGCCGCCGAAATATTTGACGGGCAAGCCTAGCCCGGTGACCAAGCAGTACCAGGTATTCATATTTTGAGCCAATACTTGCGCTTACCAAAAAAAGGAGACATGCCATGTGTGAAACGATCACCTACACGGAAAGTTATTGGACCGTCTGCTGGAAGTGGATATTCCCTTATCCTTGCAAGAAGTATCGCACCGTAACGCGATGGTGTTGTTTTTTCAGTTGGCTTAAGGAATCCCGCTGGGGGGTGTTCTGCACGTTGGAGGGCTGTGCCGGCGGGCAATTGTACAAATGGACGGCGTTCTGCTTTGGATTATTCGGGTCAGAAACCTACTACAACATCACGAAGTGCTTCGGCTCGGCCAAATCGCCGCAGGGAAGCTGTGCACCGATAGCCATCGGCCGCGTCTTTGAAGGGCTGTTCCAGTCGTCGCACGGTACGGAGCGTAAGCCGCGCTGAGTGCCAGAGGGATGGGTACGCTTACCCGCAGCCTTGTTGCCAGATAACCTGTGTCTGGGGATGCTCTGGTCAAGTCGGTATCATGTTTCGTTGTCGTGCCCATGGGCTGAATTTCCGGTGCGCAGGGCGCACCCTAAAAACTCAAACCTTCGGCCAACTGCTATGGGCTGATCTGCGGATGGATAATCATCGCCAGCTTCAGTAACTCAGGCTTGTCCAAGTCACCGGAGAGCGCGTAGCCCAGTTCCCCGTCTATCCAATAGAACACGCCCACGTTGTCGTTGCGGCTGTAACGAAACGCCGTGAGGGTGTTGTCCCAGGCGCCGCGCCGCAGGTAGAGGGTGACGCGCCGGCCGTTGCCATCCTCATACATAAACTGCGCCGCCATGCGGTCGGTGGAGGGCAGCAGGCGCCCGCCCACCAGGTGATAACCCCCCTGGGTGAGATCCGGCGCGATGATCGGCGTGCGCAGCCGTTTCGACAACCATTGAAGTAGGTGTTGCTCCTGGTCCGCCTTGACCTCCACCGGGTGCAGCACCTCGGCGCTGTAAACGACGTGGGCAAAGGCGGCGGGCCTGACCAGTTGGGTCTCCAGCAGGTGGGTCTGGCCGGTGCTGTTCCAGTTGTTCAAGTTCCAGCCGAGCACGCTGCCGAGCGCTACCCAGGCGACCACCGCCGCGGCGCGTTGCAGGTAGCGTGTCCTGACCGGTGGAAACTGTATGGTCGGAGGAATCGGTTCCGCCAGCACCGGATCGTACAGGGTGTGTAATGACTGATCCAATCGACGCAGGTCGTTGACGGT
>JAYUFH010000477.1:0-3366 GCA_043738765.1 Pseudomonadota bacterium
GGAGGACTACGCCTATTCGATCGGAGTCTCCGATAGCCCCACCGAACGCCTCAAGGTTCCCCCGCAATCCGTCGAAGCCGAGCAGTCCGTTCTCGGCGGTCTCATGCTGGACAACCAGCGCTGGGATCAGATCGCCGACAAAGTGCACGCCGACGACTTCTACCGCAAGGAACACCGTCTCATTTTCCGCGCCATCGCCGCCCTGTGCGATGAGAACCAGCCGGCCGATGTGGTCACCGTTTCTGAATGGCTAGAAAAAAATGCCGAGCTGGAAAGCGCCGGCGGACTCAGCTATCTGGGCGCCCTGGCCAACAATACCCCCAGTGCCGCCAACATTGTTGCCTACGCCGCCATCGTGCGCGAGCGTGCGCTCATGCGCAATCTCATCCGCGTCGCTACCAACGTGGCCAACAGCGCCTATGCCCCCGAGGGCCGCAGTGCCGGCGAGCTGCTGGACGCGGCGGAAAAACACATCATGGACATCAGCGAGCAGGGCGCCGGCCGACGCGGTGGCTTTCAGCCCCTCAAGACCCTGCTCACCGGCGCCGTGGACCGCATCGACAAACTGTTTCGCTCCGACAGCCCGATCACCGGCGTGTCGACCGGCTTCGCCGACCTGGATGGCCTGACCTCCGGCCTGCAGCCGGGCGATCTCGTCATCGTCGCCGGACGTCCCTCCATGGGCAAGACCTCCTTCGCCATGAACGTGGCGGAAACCGCCGCGGTCAGCCTGAAGCTGCCGGTGGCGATCTTCAGCATGGAAATGCCAGGCGAACAGCTGGCCATGCGCATGATGTCGTCCCTCGGACGCATCAATGCCCACAAGGTGCGTACCGGCAAGTTGGAAGACGACGATTGGCCGCGCCTGACCCATGCCATCGGCCTGCTGGCGGACGCGCCTATGTTCATCGACGACACCCCGGCCATGACGCCGTTGGAACTACGTGCCCGTGCCCGTCGCCTCAAGCGCGAACACGGCCTCGGCATGATCGTGGTCGACTATCTGCAGCTGATGCAATCGCCGGAGGCGGGCGAGAACCGTGCCACGGAAATCTCCAACATCACGCGCTCGCTGAAAGGGCTGGCGAAGGAACTGAGTGTGCCCGTGGTCGCCCTGTCGCAGCTCAACCGCAGCCTGGAGCAACGCCCGAACAAGCGCCCGGTGATGTCGGACCTGCGCGAGTCCGGCGCCATCGAGCAGGACGCGGACGTGATTTTTTTCATCTATCGCGACGAGGTGTACAACGAGGACAGCCAGGACAAGGGCACGGCGGAAATCATCATCGCCAAGCAGCGTAACGGCCCCATCGGCAAGGTGCGCCTGACCTTCCTCGGCGAGTACACGCGTTTCGAGAATTACGTCAGCGGCGGCTTCAACGAGGATTATCAGTGACGCGACCGGCGCGCGCCTGGCTCGCAGCACCCGCCCTGCTCAACAACCTGCAACGCGTGCGTCACTACGCGCCGGATGCCCGGGTCATGGCCATCGTCAAGGCCAATGGTTATGGCCATGGACTGGCCTGGGTCGCGAAGGTGTTGCACGATGCCGACGGATTTGGCGTGGCGAGTGCCGACGAAGGTGTCCGTCTGCGCGAGGCCAAGGTCCGGCAGCCTATCACCTTGCTGGAAGGTTTTTTCCAACCCACCGAATTGCCCCTGCTGACACAGCATCAACTGTCACCCGCGATTCACCACGAAAGCCAATTGTGGGATCTGGAGCACGCCCCCGGCGCCGGTCCCCTGGACGTCTGGGTGAAAATAGACACCGGCATGCACCGCCTGGGATTTTCGCCGGAGGCAGTGCCTGGCGTATTGCAGCGGCTCAAGGCGTGCGGTGTCGTGCGTTCGATCAACCTCATGACGCATTTCGCCAACGCCGATAACAAGTTCGATGCCTCGACCAAGGTTCAGACCGAGTTGTTCATGGCCCTGACCCGCGAGGCGCAGGCGGAACGCAGTCTGGCCAACTCCGCGGGCATCGTGGCCTGGCCCGCCAGCCACCGGGACTGGGTGCGCCCCGGCATCATGCTGTATGGCGCCTCACCGGTAATCGGCCAGTCCGCGGCCGACCTGGAGTTGAAGCCGGTGATGACCCTGCAGACGGAGATCATCGCTATCCACCGCCGGCGCAAAGGAGAGGTAGTGGGTTATGGTGGCGACTGGATGTGTCCCGAGGATATGCCCGTGGGCATCGCGGCCATCGGCTACGGCGACGGTTATCCGCGGCACGCGCCCCCTGGCACGCCGGTACTGGTGCAAGGCCAACGCCTGCCACTGATTGGACGGGTCTCCATGGACATGATCACCCTCGATCTGCGCGGGCGACCGGATACGCGTATCGGCGACCCGGTGACCCTCTGGGGCGACGGCCTGGCGGTGGATGAGATCGCCGAGCGTTCCGGCACCATCGCCTATGAGTTGCTATGCTGCGTCACCGAGCGGGTGCCACGCTGTGAATTGCCGGCGGTCTAAACATAGCGGAAACCTCTAAAAATTGGGTTTTAATGTAGGTTGGGTTATACCCGGAGGACACGCGTACCCGGAGGGCACGCGTACCACGATAGCGGCAAACCCAACAAAATCATTAGCAGCCCTGCCACCACGCCCACGATATCCAACAAGGAGCACCCTTAGCCCCCATGACCCGCCTCAAGTCACTTTACACATGCAGCGAATGTGGCGCCCAGTCCCCCAAATGGGTTGGCCAATGTCCAGGCTGCAGTGTCTGGAACACCCTTGTGGAGACGGCGATCGTCGCGCGGCCGGCGACTTCGGAGCGTAGCGCACGTTTCAATACACTGGCGGAAACCTCGGTGGTGTTATCCCTCAACGAGATCCCGGCGGAAAAAGCCAGCCGCGTCGGCAGCGGTCTGGCGGAACTTGACCGGGTGCTGGGGGGCGGTGGGCTGGTAGTAGGCTCGGTGGTGCTTATTGGCGGCGACCCCGGCATCGGCAAATCCACGCTCTTGATCCAGACCCTGGCGGCCATCAGCGCGCACGCCCCGGTGTTGTACATTACCGGGGAGGAATCGGCACAACAGATCGCCCTGCGTGCGCGTCGTCTTGGCTTGAACGGCGACGGCGTGCGCCTGCTGGCGGAAAACCGAGTGGAACAGATACTGGCTACCGCCGCCAGCGAAAGGCCCGCAGTGATGGTGATCGACTCCATTCAGACGGTGTACACCGATATGCTGCAATCCGCCCCCGGCAGTGTGGCCCAGGTGCGCGAGTCGGCGTCGCAACTGGTGCGTTTCGCCAAACAGTCGGGCATCGCGCTGTTTTTGGTGGGTCACGTGACCAAAGACGGTACCCTGGCGGGTCCGCGCGTGCTGGAACACATGGTGGATACGGTGTTGTACTTCGAAG
>JAYUFH010000478.1:0-3364 GCA_043738765.1 Pseudomonadota bacterium
GTGGATGCACTGACCGGGACCATCCCGGAAACCGTGTTCATGACGTTCCAGATGACCTTCGCCATCATCACGCCAGCACTGATCGTCGGCGCCTTCGCGGAACGTATGAAGTTCTCCGCCATGCTCCTGTTCATGGGCATCTGGCTGACCGTCGTGTACGCGCCGATTGCCCACTGGGTATGGGGCGGCGGCGGCTGGCTCGGCAAAATGGGCGTGCTCGACTTTGCAGGCGGCACCGTCGTGCACATCAATGCCGGTATCGCCGGATTGGTGGCGGCCCTGGTCCTGGGCAAGCGCAAAGGTTACCCCAAGACGCCGATGATGCCGCACAACCTGGGCTATACCCTGATGGGTGCGTCTATGCTGTGGGTGGGCTGGTTTGGCTTCAATGCCGGTAGTGCGGCCGCTGCCAATGGTGCTGCAGGCATGGCCATGGCGGTCACTCAGATCGCCACGGCAACGGCGGCCCTCGCCTGGATGTTTGCGGAATGGATCAGTCACGGCAAGCCCAGCGTGCTCGGCATAGCGTCGGGTGCAGTGGCGGGTCTCGTGGCGATCACTCCGGCCTCGGGTTACGTTGGCCCCATGGGCGCGCTGTTGCTGGGCGCTATCGCCGGCGTGGTGTGCTTCATTGCAGCGGCCAAGCTGAAGCGCGCCCTGGGTTACGACGACTCACTCGACGTATTTGGCGTGCATGCGGTCGGCGGTATCGTTGGTGCGATCCTGACGGGTGTGTTCGCCGTTACTATGGATGGTCTCAAGCTCGACTTGAACATGGGTACCCAGGTGTGGATTCAGACCAAGGCCGTGTTGATAACGCTGGGTTACACCGCTGTCGTCAGCTTCGTTATTCTCAAGGTACTGGATTGGGTCATCGGACTGCGCGTAACCGAAGAACAGGAAACACAAGGACTGGATATCAGTCTGCACGACGAGCGTGGCTACAATTTGTAAATCTTCCTGATGAGGTGGTAATTTTACGGGCGCCTTTGGCGCCCGTATTTTTTTGTGCTGTGTAGCGCGATGGTGCGCCGTTATTATTTTATAAGTGCTGGCCGTTCAGCAGGAATTGTCCGCGGGACAGGGTCAGGCTCATCTTGTAGTTATCACCCTCCGGCACCAGCTTCAGCGTGTGGGCATAGCGCTGCATGTATTTCGGCGCGGCGGAGGCGGAGATCTCTGAGATTTTCTGTGGGGTGAGTTTTTTCATTTCGTCCTCAGAGAATTTACCCTGGGACTTGAAGGACTCCACCTGGCGGCTGAGATCAAAGGCCGCCAGCGCCTTGAGGGCGGTTTGCGGAACGAACACTTCACCGTCGCCACGCAGGGCCATGAGCAGTAACTCGGGGTTCTCGGCGATATTGCCGTCGCTGCCGTCCAGAACGACCTTGCCACTGCCAGTGATTTCGCCCTCTTTAAACTTGAGGCTGATTTTACTGACGTTAATTTCCGGTATCTTCTTTGCCAGGTTGGCGACCAGCGCCACCATTTTTCCCATGACTGCCGAGGGCATTTGTTCCGGTGGGAGTTTTTTGGTCTCCAGCTCACGCAGCTCTTTCTTGTACTTGGCCAGGGTCGCTGCGTCCAGATTGGTCACCTTTATATTGATCACGCCGGGTCCATAGGTCGATGCACCATCGCTGAGGCTTTGCAGCTTGAGGTCGACGTTGGCGTTGAGGTTGCTACCCGCCTCCGCGGAGGAGGTGGCCAGCACTAATCCGTTTAAGACCAGGGTGCCTTTGTCAGTCTCGCTGCTTAGTTTGTCGATGGTATAGGACAGGTTGCCGGTGGTGAGTCCCGAAGCACCTTGCTGTAGCGTGGCCGTGACCCTAGTCTTGGACATGGAAAGTTTCTGCGTCGGAGAATTAATCTGCAGGAGGGGCGCCAGAATATTCAGGTTGATCTGTTTCAGGTCGGCGCTGGCGGTGACGTCACCGCTCAGGCCCTGCCAGCTGAGGGAGCTGCCGGACGGGTCAGTGGAGTTGACGGCAGCCACTTCAAAATGGCTGATACTCTGGCCGTCCAGCGCTATGGTGGTTTTGCCGCTGATGGGCGGAAGTTTGGGGCCCATGGGCAGGTTGAGGGATGCCTGTCCTTTGATGAGGGCCAGCACCGGCCTGAAGTCCAGCTCGCCCTCGATGGGGATAGGTCCATGGTAGATTTTATTGATCACGGTCAGGCTACCCGGCAAGCCGCCGAAGCTATAGGTGGCCTCCGCCGTGGAATCCAACCAGCCACGTTCATAGGTCTGCCGGGTGACGACGATCTGGCTGTCCTGGGTGAGTTCTTGCATGCTCTTGTTGTAGGCTTCCTCTGCCTGCATGCCGAACCAGTAAGGCGCGGCGGCTGCTGCACCCAGAAGAATGATCAAAACGATGGCTAAGATGCCGCTTTTTTGCACGCGCTTCTCCCTATAATCTTCAATAATGTATCCGCTTCAACAGCATAGAACTTATACATGATGTTTTCCAGCAGGAAATAGCCTGCCGGTGCTGGGAAGAGGGGCGTGGCCGGATTTGGGCGATCAGAGCTTGTTGTGGGTGCCATCGCAAAAGGGTTTCTTGGCCGAGCGCTTACAGCCGCACAAAGCGACCTTGGTTTTGGTCGCCAACTCAAACTTGACAGGGGTGAAGTCGCCGCCCTTGTGGGAACCATCGCAAAAGGGCTGGGTCTTGGACTTGCCGCAGGCGCACCACCAATAGGTGCCCGCTTCGAGTTCTAGGACATAAGGGGATTTCTGCGCAATTTCAGGATTCGACATGGGCGGGTCCCTGGTTCGGATAGTGGGTGGAGGCTAGATAGTACAGTTAAGTATTATTCTGGTCTCGTTATACCGCGAACGTTGGGCACGATCAATCGCCCCGCTACCGTCAGGTCTGGAGTATGACTGGGTGACGCTGATGTGGGTAGGGTGGTGACCTGTCTCAGCTCAGACGCAGGCGCAGGAATTCGGGCATCACCTTGGCAGCGGCATGGATGTCTTGGTTGTAATAGCGAGTTGGGAAGGGTTTACCGGCCAGGGTGTCGCGGCGGAACGCGGACAGGGACGCGTCCTTGCTTGCCATAGTGCCGCTCCACCAGCCGGACGGGTAGGTGCATTGGGGGAAGTGGTGGGTGGCCACATCGAGAAAGCCGGCGGCGCGCATGGCCACGTGCATCTGCTGGATGATGTCCGGATGAAACAGCGGCGATTCGCTCTGGCCGACGACGATACCGTGGGCACGCAGGGCGTGGTAGCAGTTGCGGTAGAAGTCCTCGGAGAACAGACCCGCCGCCGGCCCCACCGGGTCGGTGGAGTCCACGATGATGATGTCATAGCTACCGGCCTCAGCGTCCGTCACCCACTTTATGCCATCGGTGAACA
>JAYUFH010000479.1:0-1207 GCA_043738765.1 Pseudomonadota bacterium
GTAACGTGCCGGCCCGTGCCGGCTTTGGTCAGGCGCTGGCCGAGCGCGTTGATACCGCTGGTGGCAGCCCTTGGTTTGATGCCATATTGATTGACGCTGCCGGCGGTGATGTTGGTCATGCGGCCTCGAGCGTCGTAGCTGAAGGTAAAGCCACTACCGGTGGTGAGAATGTTACCGGTGGCATCGTAGGTGTAGCTGCGCGCGGCCGGGCCGGTGAATGAGGTCAGGCGATGGCTGGTGGTGGGGTACGTGTAGGCATAGGAGGTCGCAGCCACCGTATGGCTGGATCGATTGCTGTCGGCACGGGGTAGCCCTAGGCTAACCACTGGCCTAGGGCCATCGTAGCCATAGAGTTCGTTGCTAGAGCTGGTCAACCTGTCGAGTTTGCCGGGTGGCCTAGGGCCATCATACCCGTAGGCCTTGGTCACCGTGCCGCTGAGGTTTTTGATGCGATTGCCCAAGTCATAGGTGAGGCTCACCGTGCCGGCGCCAGTGTAGGGATAACTCGTTTGGCGGCCATCCAGATCGTAGGGCCTTGTTTGCAGCGGTCCACCGCTCCACAGCCAGCTCGTGGCCGGG
This sequence comes from Pseudomonadota bacterium, assembly GCA_043738765.1. GTDB lineage: Bacteria > Pseudomonadota > Gammaproteobacteria > Acidiferrobacterales > UBA6901 > JANNJF01. The sequence goes on from JAYUFH010000479.1 coordinate 580, forward strand.
CCGAAGGGTTGGTAGCTGATGCTGCTGACCAGGGTAATACCGTTGACGGTGATGCTGGCGATGCGGCCTTGGGCATCGTAGGTGTAGCCGACGACTTTGGCGGAGGGATAAGTCAGACTATCTAGGCGGCCGTTGCCGGCGTTGTAGCTGTAGCTGGTGGTGTGCACTTTCAGATTCACCCCAGCGCCGGTGGTTTGTTTTTTCTGGAGAAGTCTGCCTTGGATATCGTAAGTGTACTCCGTCAGGCCGGTGGCGTCGGTGAGCTTGGTGAGGCGGCCTTTGCCGGCGTTGCCGCTGGCGATGTCGTCGTAGAAGTAGGCAATGGCCGGGGTGGTGTCGCTGAAGGTGACGCCGGTGAGGCGGTTCAAAGCATCGTAGCTATAAGTCGATACCTTGGCTCGGGCATCGGTGCGGGTCTTGAGATTACCGGCGGCATCATAGGTGCTGTTGGTCGTGCCGGTATCGGGCGAGACGAGTTGTTTCTGATTATCCAGGCCATCGACACCGTAGCCGGTGATCAAGGTTTTGGGATCGGTCACTGAGACCAGATGATCGACGCCATCGTAGCCGTATTGGGTTATTCCCGCCAGGGCGTTGGTGATCTTGGTCAATCGATTGAGCGGATCGT
>JAYUFH010000480.1:0-1207 GCA_043738765.1 Pseudomonadota bacterium
GATAGCCGCCGAGTTCGATGATGGAAAGCAAGAGGCCGGTCGATGCGGCAGGGGTGACGTTGATGCTGGTATTCATACGTCGATTATAACCGCGGCGGGGAGGGGAGCGAAGGCGTTTTTGACTGACAGCGCACAGGCGTAGTTGCCCGCTAATGGCCGCCAGCGATAAGCTGGCGTGCGGCCATTAGCAATTCCGTATAGGGTTGGGCGCCCATCAAGACTTTTTCCCCAAACACATAAGCCGGCGCGCCGGTGATGCCCAGTTCCCGGGCGAAGCGCAGGTTGAGTGTGAGGCGTTCCGCGTAGACAGGATCCTCCCAAGCCGCCGCAACCGTGACGGGTGGCACGCCGCATTCCGTCGCCAGGGTCGTCAGCACCTCGACGTCGCCGATATTGAGGTCTTCGGTGAAGAAGGCATGAAACAGACGCTCGTGCAGGGCATAGAAGGTTTCCTGTCCCAATTGTTTCGTTGCCTCCGACAGGAGCAATGCGCGGCGCGAATTGGTGGTGAAGTGGTGGGCGCCCAACTCGATGTGTTCTTCCTGGGCCATCTGGGTCAGCGTCTGTATCATCTGCGACCGGCGTTGCGGTGCGTAGCCGAGTTTTTCGATGGGCATGCCAGACGCCGGTGTCTCCGGGTGTATCTCCAGTCCGCACCAGTTCACCCTCAGGTTGTAATCCTGGCGTAAACGCAGCAGGCGACGGCTGCCGATGTAACAGAACGGGCAGATATAATCGGAAAACACACTGATCTTGAGTTCCGGTTTGGATGGGTCCATCGCTGGTGCTCCCTGATATCCCGCGGTCGGCCGATGTAGCGTGGAATTCGATCCAGTGTCGCGGCTGTTGCTAGGGTAAGTCAATTGTCAGGGGTCTGGTCCGATCATTGGGGTGGTTAATCGTGTTCACTTTGGAAAATTGCGGGCAAGTATGCGCATGCTTGCCTTTTTCTGGCTATCGTCGACACTATACTTCTTATGACCTCATGATGGATCGGAGCCAGATAGCATGACAAGCAAAAAGAAAGTCCCCCGCCGGCACCCGCATTCCGGCACGCCGGCGACACATAAAAAGCCCGCAACAAAATCCTCTACTTCAGCCAAAGCAAAATCCACCATCGCCCGGACCTCTTCCCGCACCAGCGGTCAATCCCCGGCGCGGCGGGCACCCCTGTGGCTGGACGTGCTGGGGCGCTACGGTGTATTGC
>JAYUFH010000481.1:0-3351 GCA_043738765.1 Pseudomonadota bacterium
AGTCTGTTGCCTGATTTGAGTCCAAGCGGCCGGGGTTGGGTGCCTCCTGTCTTTCAGATTTCGAAGGAATGGTGGCGCAGGTATGCGCGACACCTCACCGGTATCCGATCGAGAAGGATGCTGATATCCGGCGCGATAGTAAAATATAAAAAACAAAACCCACCGTTACCGGCGGGTTTCGTTAACTCCATAACCACGACCCCCGTTACTTCCTGACGGCTGATTCGTCGGGAATGAAGTCGAAATTTTCCGGCTGACTCAAAAATACCGTGCAACCGGAATCCGACACGCACTTGGTGACATGTTTAACGTTGCCAACCTGAAACCAGTATGAGCCAGGACGCATCTTTATATCGGGTTTACCGACCTCACTGTTGACGATGGTGCCAGAGATCACCACGGCGTGATACTCGTGGGTATGCATGTGCACAGGGCTTACGAAGCCTTTTGGCATTTTCAGGAATGTGCCATGCGCGCCCTTGTTCATGTCGCCGTACGCCACCGCTGCCTGCATCGGTCCGATTCCGGTTGCGAACCAACTGAGGCTCTCAACAGGTTTGTGCACGGACTCCTGCATCATGTCCGACTGCGCGTTGGCAGCGTATGCCATGGCCGACAGCGCCAGGAATGACAGCATCTTTTTCGTGACTATCTTGTTCATATTCAGGTTCTCCAGTTTAAGTAGTTTGCAGCAATGTTTGCCCCTTAATCCCAGCGCACCTCCTTCTGCACTGCTATGCCGTCGCCGATAGTGGCCTCGCCCTGATAGCCATTGGCAGGCACCTGGACAACGATGTAATAAAGCGGTTCGCCGGAAGTATTCCGCCAGCAGCGCTCACCGTTGGGCGCGACGCGGATGACCGAACCTTCACCCACGGCGATCGTCTGGCCGTCGACTTGAAATTCGCCCTTGCCCTTGACGAAAAGATAGATCTCCTCGTTTCGCTTGTGTTGGTGATAAAACGGCATCCCACCTTTCGGCGGCAATTTGTTGAACGAAATCTCTGCCCCGGTCAGGCCCAATAGGGTATTTAAAAATACCTTGCCTTCGATCTCGAAGGGCAAGCCGGCGTGACCGAACTTGTATTGGCCCAGATCCGCCAGGGTACCCAGGTGCGCGGCACTGAAGTTTTTGCCCAGTTTGGGCTTGGGCAATGCTTGTGACATGGCTGTTCTCCTCAATTGCGTATGGAACACGGCGGTTGCCGCGCCTTGTGTGAATATTGGCTAATGCATGGCGGACAATATATGGTCCGCCATGCATTTGACTGTTTCACGGGATGAAGTAGTATTGCCGCGCATGGACAAATTGCATGCAATGACGACCTTCGTTCAGATCGCCGAGCGCGGCAGCCTCACACAGGCCGCTGAAGCCCTCGGCACCTCCCTCCCTTCGGTTGTACGCACGCTGGCGGCGCTTGAAAAGCTATTGGGTGCGCGGCTGTTCAACCGCACGACGCGCCGCATCGCGCTCACCGAGGAAGGCCGACTCTATCTGGAGCAGTGCAGGCGGATACTTACGGACATCGAAGAAGCTGAATCGGCGCTCACGGCCAATCAGAAAGAACCCAGCGGTAATCTCAACGTGACCGCGCCAGCGTTGTTTGGGCAAATGCACGTCACGCCAGTCATCGCTGAATTTGTCGGCCGGTTTAAATTAATGCATGTGGAACTGCTGTTGTTGGATCGCATAGTCAACTTGGTCGAGGAAGGTATCGATGTCGGGATACGCATCGGCCACCTCGGCGATTCGTCCCTCATCGCGGTTCCGGTCGGCCATATCCGGCGTGTGGTCTGTGCCAGCCCGAAATATCTGAAACGCGCTGGTGTAGCGGCACGTCCTGGGGATCTCGCCGCAGTCGAATGCGTTCGCGTTACCGGGCTCACGCCCGGCGCCACGTGGAATTTTTACGATAAAGGGCAGAAGCGATCGGTACAGGTCAAGGGGCCGTTTGTGAGCAACCAGGCCGCCGCCGCTATCGAGGCCTGCGCGCGCGGTCTTGGCTACGGCATGTTTTTGTCATATCAAGTCCAACCGTTCCTCGAACAGCGCCGGTTGCAGCTTGTGCTGGAACGCTACGAACCGGCGCCCATTCCCGTGCATATCGTTTACCCGCATGCCAAGCTGTTATCGGCACGGGTAAGAAGCTTTGTCGATTACGCCACAGGCATGCTGCGTCAGATACTGAAGGCCTAGCAGTAGTGCTTCTTGAGCGCGGCCGCTATTACTTCATTTTGTGAAATAGTGAATTCATCCGTAGGCCATAGATAAGAACTCTCCACGCCTGCATCATGCCACTCCCGTACGGCATCCCGCCGCGCCCCTGTCTGGAGATTATCTATGTCGAAATATCGAGCGTTTAACGCGGTAGTGGCCGCGTTTCTCGGCCTCGCCGCCCTTTCCCTTGCCCCGGCTTGTGCGGTGGCTGGCGAGAGTGCGACGGCCGTGATTCACTACAAGACCATCGCGGTGGACGGGTTGCAGATTTTTTACCGCGAGGCCGGCAACCCCAAGGCGCCGACGGTGTTGCTGTTGCACGGCTTCCCCACGTCGTCCCAGATGTATCGCAACCTGATTCCACGCCTGGCGGATAAATATCACGTGGTGGCGCCGGACTACCCCGGGTTCGGGCAAAGCAGCATGCCCGATCGCGCGCAGTTCGCCTATACCTTCGATCATTTGTCGCAAGTGGTGGAGCATTTCACTGAAGCCATGCAGCTGACCCGGTATGCGTTGTACATGATGGACTACGGCGCGCCGGTCGGCTTCCGTCTGGCGGTGCTTCATCCGGAACGTGTCAGCGCCCTCATCGTGCAAAACGGTAACGCCTACGAAGAAGGCCTGCAGACGTTTTGGAACCCGCTGCGGCAATATTGGGCGGATAACGCCCCATCGAGCCGCGACGCCCTGCGTCCGTTTCTGACGTTGGATGGAACCAAGTGGCAGTATACCCACGGCGTGGGCGATCAAACCCTGTTGAGCCCGGACGCGTGGACCACAGATCAGTATCTGCTCGATCGCGCGGGTAACAAGGAGATTCAGCTCGATCTCTTTTACGACTACCGCACAAACGTGGCCCAGTACCCGGAGTGGCACGCCTATCTGCGGACGTACCAGCCACCGACCTTGATCGTTTGGGGGCGTAACGACGAGATCTTCCCGGCCGCGGGCGCCGAGGCGTTCAAGCGCGACTTGCTGAATATCGATTTTCATTTGCTGGACGCCGGGCACTTTGCGCTGGAGTCGAATGGGCCTGAGATTGCACGGTTGACGCGACAGTTTTTGAAGAGAGTGCTAGAGGATTAATTTGCCTTTGTCTGGCAGGCGGCTGAGTAATTTTTCCCAGCCGT
>JAYUFH010000482.1:0-3344 GCA_043738765.1 Pseudomonadota bacterium
TAGGGGGAGGCATTCCCTTTGAGCTGGTTGACCAGGGGGGCGGCCTGCGCAGCGCTGCCCGCCAGACACAGGATGACTACGATGACACTGCTGATTCTATCTGTTATGCGGCCCATGGCTTTCAAGACAGCTATGTAGGGTGGGCATAGCCCACCACACGCGGCGGTGGTTGGCACTTGCCGGTGGGCGATGCCCACCCTACTTCTTACTGTTTTATGACCCATGACTTTGAAGACTGGGCCACAGCGGGGTTTATTCCCGACCCTTGGGCTTCGCTGGATTTTCCCGCTCGTAGCGGTCCAATTCGGCCTCCATCTCCGCATCGTCCAGGGGCCGATGGGTCTCTTCAGCATGCGCGTCGCGCTGGTTGCGGGCGTTGACCATGCGCTTGGACACGAACAAGCCGATCTCGAACAGTATCAGCATGGGAATAGCGAGGAAGGTCTGGGAGAAAACATCCGGTGGCGTCAGGAACGCCGCGATGATAAAAACCCACAGCACTACATAGGGACGTTTCTTCGCGAGCTTATGCGGATCGATAACGCCCATCCAGACCAGCAGGATCAATGCAATTGGCAGCTCGAAGGCGATACCGAAGGCAAAAATCATGGAATAGACAAAGTCGAGATACGACTTGATGTCGGTCATCATGGTCACCCCCCGAGGGATGCTGCCCACAAAAAAACCAAACACCATGGGGAAAATCACGAAATAGGCGAATGCCATGCCGGCATAGAACAGCAACGTGCTGGAGATCAGCAAGGGTACAACCATGCGTCGCTCGTGCCGATACAGGCCGGGGGCGACGAACGCCCACAGCTGATAAAGTATCATCGGCATGCTGATAACAATAGAGACGCCGAAGGTGAGTTTGATGGGCGTCAGGAACGGTGACGATACATCGGTGGCAATCATGCCGGCACCCGTGCCCTTGGGCAGCACTTGCATCAGCGGTGCTGCCACCAGCGTGTAGATATCGTTAGCGAAGTAGACCAGCGCGAAAAACACCAGCAGCACCGTGGCCACCGCATAGGTCAGGCGATTACGCAGTTCCAGCAGATGCGAAATGAAATTGCTGGTGGGACTTTCCCGCGCCGAATTATCGGGCTGAGGTTTTCTTGACGCCGCCATGTTTTGTCCTGTTGGTCTTGGTGGCTGCTTTTTTGGAGATGGCCTTGGTGGCGGTTTTTCCGGGGGCCTTCGAGGATTTCTTCGCAACCGGCTTGCGCGCTTGCGTAACGGGTGGATTCGCCTCCGCCGTGGCCGCCAGCGCAGGGGTGAACTTTTCAACCACCGCGGCCGGCTCGCCGCCCTGGGTCACTTCATTCATGCTGCCAGAAAAATTGCTGAAGGTGTCGGCGGCGGTTTTCTGCAACAGGCTGCGGGTTTCGCTCAACTCGGCGTGCATCTGCTTGAAGGCCGCGAGATCCTCGTCCTTGATCTCCGCATCGATATCGCGTTTGACGTTTTCCACGAAGCGGCGCAGCTTGCCGACCCACTGACCGGCGCTGCGCGCGACCTCCGGCAGTCGCTTGGGCCCCAGCACGATCAACGCGATCAGGCCTATCAGCAGCATCTCGGAAAAACCAATATCGAACACAGTCTCTGCCTGAGCTTAAAAGGTGATCGGGAAGGTGATCGGGGAAGGTGATCAGGCTTTTTTCTTTTGCCGGCTGGTCTGCTTGGCGGTAACCTTGCCCTCGATGGGCTTAGCGGCAATTTTCTGTTGCTCGGCCTCGATCGGCTTTTCTTCGTCCTTCTCGCCCGCTTCCTTCATGGAGGTCCTGAAATTCTTGATGGCGCCGCCCAGATCGCCGCCGAAATCGCGCAGCTTTTTGGTGCCGAAAATCACCAGTACGATGGCGAGTATAACCAGCAAATGCCAAACACTAAGACCCATGATCAACCTCCAAAATTAGAACCCCGGGAGGCGCCCGCCGCCCAGAATGTGAATGTGTAAGTGCGGCACTTCCTGACCGCCGCCCGGACCCGTGTTAATGATAGTCCGAAAACCGTTATCCAGCCCCTGCTGCCTGGCCAATGGCGGCAACAGATGCAGCATGTGCACCATCAGAGTGTCGTGCTCCGGTGCAAGTTCATTCAGGCTGGCAAAGTGCACCCGCGGTACCACCAGCAGATGCACCGGGGCCTTGGGGTAGATGTCCTTGAACACCACCACCTGATCGTCTTCGTACACCCGGTCGGAGGGCAGCTTGCCGGCAATAATTTTGCAAAACAGGCAATCGCTCATGGCTTATTCCGCTGCGCTTTTTCATCCAGTCCGGACAGGCCGAAGCGCCGGTCCAGTTCGGCCAGCACATCATCCGGCTTGAGCCCTTGGTGCGCAAGCAATACCAGGGTGTGGAACCACAAATCGGCGATTTCGTGCAGCAACGGTCCGGCTTCACCGTCTTTGGCGGCGATCACCGTTTCCGTGGCTTCCTCGCCGATTTTCTTGAGAATGGCATCCAGGCCCTGGTCATACAGGCTGGCCACATAGGACGACACCGGATCGGCCCCTTTGCGGGACTCCAGGACGGCGGCCAGCTTGTCGAGGGTGGTAGGCATTGAACAATCTTCTATATGTAGGGCGCCGGTTTCGCCGCCACGGGCGGTCAAACATGACAGCGCCTGACCACCTATATTAACGCTTCTTGCCGTAAATTTCCTGTTCCGACTTCAATACCGGTTCCACCGCCACCCAGCGGTCATCCTGCAGCTGCTGGAAGAAACAATGGTGCCGCCCGGTATGGCAGGCGATGTCGCCTTTTTGTTCCACCGTCAGCAGCAGCACATCGTTGTCGCAATCCATGCGCAGGTCGCGCACGATCTGCTCGTGTCCGGACTCCTCGCCCTTGCGCCACAGCTTGTTGCGCGAACGCGACCAGTAGACCGCCTTGCCGGCACGCACGGTTTCCGCCAGGGCCGCGCGGTTCATCCAGGCGACCATCAACACCTTGCCGCTGCCCGCCTCCTGGGCGATGACCGGCACCAGACCGTCCCGGTCCCATTTGATCGCCTCCAACCAGGCGTCAGTCACGGGTATCACCCGCCGTCACCGGCCGACACGCCGGGATGGAAAAACCGGCAGCGTTCACAGTCTCACCTCGATGCCCGATTCCGCCATACATCGCTTGGCCTCAGCCACGGTGTGTTCGCCAAAGTGAAAAATGCTCGCGGCCAATACCGCATCCGCGTGTCCTTCGATCACCCCTGCCACCAGGTGGGCCAGGTTGCCGACGCCGCCGGAGGCGATCACCGGCACGCTCACCGCATCGCACACCGCGCGTGTCAGCGGCAGATCGAAACCGTCGCGCGTGCCGTCCCGGTCCATGCTGGTGAGC
>JAYUFH010000483.1:0-1199 GCA_043738765.1 Pseudomonadota bacterium
CTGCAGCTTCCGCGGGAATTGCTGGAGCCCACGCTCAAGCGCCTCAGCATGTACGTGCTACGCGCCAAGGTCACACTACGGGCGGAAGCGGAGCTGGTCGGTCTGGGCCTCTCCGGACCCAACGCGGCCACCCTTGTGGAAAATGTCTTCGGCCCCTACACGCACGAGGTCGATGCCAGCCGTACGCAAGATGGCATCACCGTCATCGGTCTTCCCGGCAGGTCACCGCGCTATGCACTGCTCGGGAGTGTCGCCACCCTGCAGCCAGTGTGGCAACACCTGAAAACCGCCGCCACACCGGTCGGCGCTCACGCCTGGCGCTGGCTCGACATACAGGCCGGCCTGCCCACGGTGCTGCCCGGCACCGTCGAGGAATTCGTACCGCAAATGGTGAACCTGGATCTGGTGGGTGGCATCAACTTCAAGAAGGGTTGCTACCCTGGACAGGAGATCGTGGCCCGCATGCACTACCTCGGCCGCCTCAAGCAACGCATGATCAGCGCCCACGTAGAGTGCGCCGCCCGCCCGCTGCCGGGGGCATCCGTCTATGCAGCGGATTTCCCCGGTCAATCTGCCGGTAAAGTGGTGGACGCGCAGCCAGCGCCATCGGGTGGATATGATTTGCTGGCGGTGGTACAGACCAGCAGTATCGAAAAAGGCGATATCCATCTGGACGATCTGCAAGGACCTGCGCTACAGCTTACCGCCCTGCCCTATCCCCTGCCCCAGACTTAGACCTGTTCCACTGGCGGGGTCAACGCAAAGTTCTGTTTCCGGGGTACGAATCTTTTGCATAGTGATGGCGGCCCCCTGGAAGACAGGTCAGCGCCGTTGAGCCGGGCTATTCTTCGCAGCGCTTTCCTAACTGCTGTTTTTCTGCGGGCCAAGTACGCGCAGCGCCTCTTCGACCGTGGTCAGCCCCTGATGGACCTTATCCCGTGCATCCGCGATCAGCGGCTGTAATCTGTGCGTCTTCACTGCCTTGTCGATATCGAGAATGCTGGCACCCGTGGCGATCATCATGCCCAGTGAGGGCGGCATGGAAGGCAACCTCGGCGGTCTCGATATCACGGACTTGCCGGTACTCTCCTTTTTCAGCGCCTCGTTCTTGCGGATGAGTTCGTATTGCTCGAGCGCCAGTGCCACTGGTTACACGCAGGTCGTCGTCGTTCCAGGGCTTGAGGATGAATTTGTAGACA
>JAYUFH010000484.1:0-1194 GCA_043738765.1 Pseudomonadota bacterium
TTCGGTCTGGCCGCACTCGGGCTGGGATGGCTGCTCGGCGACCTCGCGTCAGCCGCAGCGCCTACACAGTTCGTAGTCGTGGCCATCGTGCCAGTAGCGGTCGCTACCGTCCTGGGTATCCGATGGGTCCGCGCTCTAGCCTTTCCATTCGCATTTCTCTTCTTTGCGGTGCCCTTCGGCGAGTGGCTAGTCCCCTACATGATGGACTGGACCGCTGATTTCACGGTCGGTGCGCTCAAGCTATCGGGTGTGCCGGTCTTCCGCGAAGGCACGCATTTCTCGATTCCGAGTGGCAACTGGTCGGTGATCGAAGCTTGCAGCGGAATACGCTATGTGTTCGCGTGCCTTGCCACCGCGACGCTGTTCGCCTGGACCGTTTACCGATCGACGAAGCGACGCCTGATCTTCGTTGGTGCCGCACTTGCCATCGCCGTACTTGCAAACTGGGTCCGCGCCTACACGATCGTGATGGCTGCCCACCTCATCGACTATCGCCTGGCGATCGGGATTGACCACGTCGTCTACGGCGGTTTGTTCTTCGGCGTGGTCATGGCCATCGTACTTTTGCTTGGCGTGCGCTGGCGGGAAGATGACCCTGGCGAGGCCACGGCCAGCGTGTCGATGCCGGCCGCACAGCCGGCGGCAAGGGCGCATTCAGCGGTGCCGGCACGGGCGCACAGTGTCTGGGCAGCGTTGATTGCCGCAACAACTCTCCTGGTCTGGCCGTTGGCTTCTCCGGGCACGGCTCGGCAACCTCTGCCTACCCTCGAACAGGTTCGCGATATTGAGCCGATGGCCGGCTGGGTCCGCGTCGAAGAACCGCAAACTTCGTGGCAACCCCAGCTCACCAATCCGTCGCGTGTGCGATTGCAGGTCTTTGCCAAGAACGGGAGATACGTGAGTGTGTTTCTGGGCATCTTCGATCGCTCCACACACGATTCCAAGCTCACCTCATCGGTGAACAAACTTGTTGGTTCACAGGATCCGCATTGGACTCAGGTCCAATGGGGGGTGACGCAGACACATCGCGGCAAAGACGTCAGCTCGGTCAGGACGGCGACGTTGGCTGGTCCTGAGGGACGGATCACCGCGTGGTCCTGGTATTGGGTCGACGGCGCATGGGTCACGAGTCCGGTGCGGGCCGTCCTCGGCCAGCTTCTGGCGCGTCTGCGCGGGCGCAGCGAGATGTCCGCC
>JAYUFH010000485.1:0-1194 GCA_043738765.1 Pseudomonadota bacterium
TGCCATCCTGGCGCGCCGACTGCACGTCAAAGACAAAGCGTACACCCCGGTCGGAGCGTTGCGGGATATCGGCCACCCAACCCTGGATGTCGATGTCCTGACCTTCCAACACCGGATCAAGCGCGTCGTTGAGCAACAGGCCGGCGCGCAACGTAAGCCACAGCGCCCCGGCGAGAAAAAATACCAGTGGGACCAGACGTGGTTGATAGCGTGCCAGCCCGACGGCGGGCACTAGCAGCAGACCCCACCACAGGGAAGGAAGCGCGGGCATCTGCTGTATCAGCAGGATGCCGCAGAGGAAGGCCAACGCCGAACTTCGCAATGTTACGCCTCCTTGCGTAAAATACCGACAGTGGTCCTGGTCGGCACCTCACTATACACTATCGCCGCCATGGCAAAAAAATTCGTCAAGCGCTACATGCCGGATGTGCACAAGATCCGGCACCACCGGCATCTGCGATTTTTCGGCACCCTGCTGCACGATCCCAATCTCTGGCATCTGAACCGGCATTCCGTCTCCGGCGCCATGGCCGCCGGCCTGTTCTGGGCATTCATACCCATGCCGTTCCAGATGATTCCGGCGGCGGCATCCGCCATCTGGTTTCGCGTCAATCTGCCGATCGCAGTCGCCCTGGTGTGGTTGACCAACCCGATCACCATGCCACCGGTGTTTTATTTCAACTACAAACTAGGTACATGGATACTACGTCGCCCGATTGAGGATGTGACCTTTAGCGCCACGGACGTTAAGTTTGAACTGTCCTGGACCTGGGTCACTCAGGAATGGGCTTGGGTCACGCATGAATTCGGCGGCATCTGGCAACCATTCCTCCTCGGCAGCCTCATCGTCGCCAGTCTTTCCGCCCTCGCCGGCTACTGGGGCATGCGCACCTTCTGGCGTTTGCATGTGATGCGCGAGTGGGGGAAGCGCGGGAAAAAACGTCGCAGGTAACGCGGATGCGCTCGATCTGACGCTTTGCTCTCGGCCGCTGCATAGGTGGACGCGACATCTATCTTGACAACCGCCGTTGAGGTCTGGAGCCCCGAATGTTCCCTCGCCATGTTAGGCGATATTTTATGCGCAGCAGCGAAGCAAACCCGCTTACAGATTGCGCTGCGCATAAACATAAATTGCCTCACCCAAGAATTCTGCCATGTTCGGGTGATAGGCATTATGGAAGTCCTTCATATCCT
>JAYUFH010000486.1:0-3327 GCA_043738765.1 Pseudomonadota bacterium
GCTGGGTGAGGCCTTGCTGTTTCTGACGGCGCTGTACCTGGGCGCCAGTTTCCTGCGGCGCGAACCGCTCACCCTGCGGGGCTGGGAATTTACCTTGCCGCGTCCAGGGCTCGCCACGAGTCAACTCGTCCTGGCCATCCTCGATTGGGTAGTGGGAGGTGCCGTGCTGTATGTCTTGCTGCCACCGGACAGCCCCCTGGCCTTTCCAACCTTCCTCGCCGCCTATCTGTTGGCGCAGATTGCCGGAGTGACGAGTCAGGTGCCAGGGGGTCTTGGAGTCTTCGAGGCAGTGATTTTTCTGTTCCTGTCGCCACTGTTGCCGCCGGCGGCACTCCTCGGCGCCATGCTCGCTTATCGCGCGCTCTATTATTTCCTGCCCCTAGGTGTGGCCGCGATACTGCTCGGCAGTCTGGAACTCATGCAGCGCAAGGAAGGCATGAAGCGCGCGGCGCGCATCGTGGGGGAATGGCTACCCCTGCTGACGCCGCAGGTCATCGCCTTCATCGTCTTCGTCGCCGGCGCCATACTGCTTTTTTCCGGCGCCACGCCGACGGTACACTGGCGCCTGGCATGGCTGCGCAAACTTATCCCCCTGTCGTTGCTGGAGATATCGCATCTCATCAGCAGCATCGTCGGCGTCGGACTGCTGCTGGTGGCGCGCGGGCTCCAGCGCCGTCTCGACGGCGCCTACCACCTGACCTTGGCCCTGCTGGCCACTGGCATCGTGGCGTCCCTGCTCAAGGGCATCGACTACGAAGAGGCAATCACCCTAAGCATCACCTTTATTGTGCTATTGCCCTGCAGGCATTACTTTTATCGCAAGACCTCGCTCATCAGCCAGCGCTTCACGCCGAGCTGGATCGCCGCCATCACCCTGGTGTTGACGGCCTCCGTCTGGATCGGCGTGTTCTCCTATCGGTATGTGCAGTACTCGCAGGAACTCTGGTGGCGATTCACCTTCAGCGGCGACGCGCCGCGCTTCCTGCGTTCCGCCGTGGGGGCCCTGAGCGTCGCGTTTATATTTGGCCTGGCGCGCCTGTTGCGCGCCGCGCCACCGGAACCCACCCTGCCCTCCATGCAGGAACTGCAGCGCGCCGAAAAAATTATTGCGCGCTCGCCCAACAGCAACGCCCACCTGGCGCTGCTGGGCGACAAACATCTGCTGTTCAGCGACAGCGGCAACAGCCTGATCATGTACGACATCCAGGATCGCACCTGGGTCGCCATGGGCGATCCCATCGGACCGCGCGAGGAGTGGATGGAATTGCTCTGGCGCTTCCGCGAAATCAGCAACCGGCACGACGGGTGGACGGCCTTCTACCAGGTCGTACCGGAGAGCCTGCCGCTGTATCTCGACCTCGGTCTCACCCTGCTCAAGTTGGGGGAGGAGGCGCGGGTGGACCTGGCGCAATTCTCCCTCGAAGGCAGCGATCACAAATCACAACGCAACCTGGTGAACCGCATCGAAAAAGACGGCTACCACTTCGAGGTGCTACCGGCCACCAAAGTCCCGGAACGGCTGGAACAGCTGCGTCACGTTTCCGACGCCTGGCTGGAACACAAACACACCCGCGAGAAACGCTTCTCCGTCGGCCACTTCGACCCGGACTATATACGGCGTTTTCCCGTGGCGGTGGTGTACAAGGAAACCGACATCGTGGCCTTTGCCAATCTCTGGACCGGCGCCGACAAGGAGGAATACTCCATCGACCTGATGCGTTATGTGCCGGACGCCCCCGATGGCGCCATGGAGTATCTCTTTATCAAACTCATGCTGCATGCCAAGCAGGAGAACTACCGTTGGTTCAACCTGGGCATGGCGCCCCTGTCCGGCCTGGAGAACCGCGCCCTGGCGCCGCTGTGGAACCGTCTCGGCTCCATGGTGTTCCTGCACGGCGAGCACTTCTACAACTTCCGCGGACTGCGCCAATACAAAATGAAATTCGATCCGGTGTGGACACCGAAGTATCTGGCCAGTCCCGGCGGCTTCACCTTACCGCGCATCCTCACGCAGATCGCGGCCCTGATTTCCGGCGGCTTGAAAGGAGTAGTGGTTAAATGAAATCCGTATTGGCAGTCATGCTTATGATGATGGCGCTGTTAACGTCGTATGCCGGTGCCGCCGACGAGGACACGTCGGTACGTTTCGGCAAATTCGGCGACGTGCTGCTCTACCACGCCGCCGGCCAACCCCAACGGGTGATCCTGTTGTTATCCGACGACGCCGGCTGGGATGCGGATTCCACCGTCATGGCGCAGGCACTGGCGGACACCGGCACCCTGGTCCTGGGCATCGACACGCGCTATTACCGCCAACAACTCGAGGCACAAACCCAATCCTGCCTCTATCCCGCCGGCGACCTTGAGGCCCTGAGTCAGTTCGTGCAAAAGAAGCTCGGGCTCAACCACTACATCGTGCCGCTCCTCGTGGGCCGCGGCGCCGGGGCGACCCTGGCCTATGGGACCCTCGCGCAAGCGCCGGCGAATACCTTTGGCGCGGGCATCGGGTTGAATTTCTGCCCGGCGGACACCCTGACGCGCCCGGCCTGCCGTGGTTACGGCCTGGTGTCCACGCGCATGCCTGACCGGCAAGGCTACCGCCTGGAACCGAACAAAAAATTGTCGTCCCCCTGGTGGGTGCTTGCCGGCAGTCGCAGCACTGCCTGCGATGCAGCCCTCGGCAAGACGTTTATGGCCGCCATGCCCTCGGCGCACTGGAGCCGCGTGAACGAAAGCGGTCAACACGATGCGGACAACCACGCTTGGCACGCTGCCCTTGAACTCACCCTGTCTAGCTTGAAACCGTCCACCGCAGAGACTCACCCGCCCGCGGCACTGGCCGATCTGCCCCTGATCGAAGTGCGCGCCAAGACCGACGCCACCGACACGCTCATCGTCATCCTGTCCGGCGACGGCGGTTGGGCGAGCATCGATCGCGATCTGGCCACCCATCTGGCTGCCCAGGGACATTCCGTCGTGGGTCTCAATTCCCTGGCGTATTTCTGGCAACGGCGCACGCCGGACGGCGCGGCGCGGGATCTCGATCGCATCCTTACCTATTATCTTGCCGCCTGGCATAAACAAAAGATCATCCTCATCGGCTACTCCCGTGGCGCCGATGTGCTGCCCTTCATGGCCAACCGCCTATCGCCTGATCTGTTGCAGCGCACGCGTCTCGTTGCCCTGCTGGGGCTGGAGATGGAGGTGGAATTCGAATTTCACGTGCAGGATTGGTTGAGCAGTCGTAACAACACCTCCCTACCGGTACTGCCGGAAGTGGAGAAGCTGCGCGGCGTGCCCCTGCTTTGCATCGCCGGCGAAGACGAA
>JAYUFH010000487.1:0-8715 GCA_043738765.1 Pseudomonadota bacterium
GTTCTACGGCGTTTATGTAGACAGCGGCGCCAGAAAAGATCGCGCAGCAGAATGTAGCCAGAAACTCCATTAACGTTTGCACAGCTTCTCCCCTTGATGTCTAACGAGGCTGTAGAAAAACCCAGTTTTCACATTTTTTGAATTTGCAATTTACTGAATTCATTGTATAAAAATTCCTCGTCACTAGCGAAATCGGGGTTTTTCTACAGCTTCAACGTCGCGTTGAGCCGCATGGGGCACGAACACAACAGGAAACGGTGCGCTGTCTCACCGCGCCGGCCTCGAACGCGAGGTTAGGCGCAACTTTATACAGGCCACTCCGGCGTATATACATACTCCAGCTTGATCCCATCGGGGTCGGAGAAGAAAAACGCATAGTAACCGGGCGCATACTTCTCATACAAAGCAGGCGCATCCAAAATTTCTACGCCACGTTTCAATAGTTTTGAATAGAGTTCGTCTACATCTTTACCTGAATTAGCCCAAAAGGCCAAGTGGTGGAGCCCGGGAGAATACCGGTTATGGCGCCCATCAACTCTCGAAGCTTGAAGCCCCACTTCTATGCCGTCTCCAGCCCACAGAGGTCCTTCTTGCACGTCTCCAATACGACGAAACCCCATCTCAGTTAAGCAGAAGTCATAGAAGCGAGTCGAGGCCTCAAGATTTGTTACCGTGATATCGATGTGGTGAAGTCTTCCTTTCATGTATTTACCGAGACGCGGATTCCTAACTTAGCCGAACAGTGTATTAGACCGCATGCAGTCTATAATCGGTTTAAATTCCTACCCACGCTACCACATAATCCCACCAACGATAAGGACATCATCCGCCGTTACCCACGCCCAGGATGCAGCTATGGACGACCGAACCGTTTCCAGGTCTTGGGGAAATTTTATCGAAAAGTGAGGGGCTTACGATGTGAAGGGTGGGGCATTGCGCCCGTAGGTTCGTCTTAGTGAAGGGCACATTCAGGCCTGTCGGAATCGACGTTTAACCAGGGATAGGGTGCAGGCGTTGGCGTGTTAGCGTTCGGACAAAGGCCGCAAGGCGGGGCCTGAAAGACGGGCAGATTTAGAAAAAACCAAACACGCCGTAGATACCCGAGGGACAATCCATTATCAACCGCGTTTGTAGACCAACATCACCCCATCGCGCACCGTCAGCATGACGTGCTCGACCCGCGGGTCGTGGTGGACTTTGTGGTTGAACGCCACCAGCGCGCGGTCGCTGTCGCGTTTCGGGTCGAGCACCGCGCCGGACCACAAGACGTTATCCGCCACCAGCAAGCCACCGGGGCGCAACAACGGCAGTGCCGCGTCGTAGTAGTTCGCGTAGTTTTCCTTGTCGGCATCCACGAAGACCAGATCGAATAATGCATCCTTGGGCAGGGTCGCCAGGGTGTCCAGGGCCGGGCCGAGGCGCAGGGATATCTTGCGGCCATGGGGGCTGCGGTCGAAGAAAGATTGGGCGATGGCGGCGGTTTCTTTATTGATCTCGCAGGAAACGATAGTGCCTCCTTCCGGCAGGGCCTCGGCCATGGTGAGGGCGGAGTAGCCGGTGAACAGGCCGATCTCCAGTATGCGGCGCGCCCCGGTGAGGCGCACCAGCATCTTCAACAGGCCGCCTTCCAAACGGCCCACCAGCATCTGCGGCAGGGCGCAGTGCGCGTGGGTATGGGCCTCGAGTTCATTCAATAGCGGCGAGGGGGTTTGGGAGTGGGCGGCGGCGTAGTCTTCAATAAGTTTGGGGACGATGTTTTCCATAGCGGGAGTATCCTTGGCGCTGATCCGACGGGGGAGGGGTGTTATAGTAGCAAGGAATTATTGGGTCAACACCTGCGCCTGCCTGGCCGGATACTACGATGCCCGAGTCTGTACAAACACTGTTTGAGCGTGCCATCGCCACGCTGCCCGCGCCCCTGCGCGCCACGGTGCAGGCTTATTGGGACGAGTGCGTCGCATCCTTTGTTCCGCCCGCCGATCCGCACCACACCGCAAGCCTCATGGCCAGCCTACCCGCGGTGTTCGCCGCCAGCGAATTCGTCGCGCGCACTTGCTTCCAGCGCCCAACGCTCCTGGCGGAGCTGGTGGACTCCGGCGATCTCCTGCGTGCCTACGCGGTGGACGAGTTGAAGACGCGCGCGCGTCACATCGCCACGCAGTCTCCCGACGAAGCGACGCTCAAAACCGCCTTGCGTGTCATGCGCCGGCGCGAGATGCTGCGCATCGCCTGGCGCGACCTGGCGGGCTGGGCGGATCTGGCCGAGGTGTTGGCCACACTCACCGCCCTGGCCGAGGGTTGCATCGACGGCGCGCTGACTTGTCTCATGCAGTGGGCAGTGGCGCGTGATGGCGCGCCGCGCACGCCAACGGGCGAAGCGGCGCACCTGGTGGTGCTGGGCATGGGCAAGCTCGGCGGCGGCGAGCTTAATTTTTCCTCCGACATCGATCTCATCTTCGCCTACAGCGAGGAGGGTGACGTCCAAGGCGGCGCGCGTGAACTCAGCAACCATGAATTCTTTATCCGCTTGGGACGCCGCCTCATCGGCGTGTTGAACGACGTCACCGACGATGGATTTGTGTTTCGCGTGGACATGCGGCTGCGACCCAACGGCGACAGCGGCCCGCTGGCCTTGTCCTTCGACGCCATGGAACAGTATTACCAGGTGCACGGGCGCGAGTGGGAGCGCTATGCCTTCATCAAGGCGCGGGTCGTGGCGGGGGATGCCGCGAGTGGTGCCGACTTGCTCGCGCGTCTCAAGCCGTTTGTTTATCGGCGCTACCTCGACTACAGCGTGGTGGGCGCGATCCGCGGACTTAAGGTGTCCATCGAGCGCGAGCTGCATCGCAAGGGCATGGAGTACAACATCAAACTCGGTCCCGGTGGTATCCGCGAAATCGAATTCATCGGCCAGGCCTTTCAGCTGATACGCGGCGGGCGCGAACCGGCGCTGCAGGTGCGGCCGATACAGCCGGCGCTGGCGGCGCTGGCGGCGGGTGGTGATCTCACCCCCCAGGCGGTGGCGGACCTGCAAACGGCCTATGTCTTTCTGCGACGCACCGAAAACCGTCTGCAGATGCGCGCCGACCGCCAGACCCATCGCCTCCCGTCGGAGCCGCAGGAACAGCGGGTCCTCGCCGTGAGCATGGGCTACAGCGAGTGGGAAGATTTTCACGCGGCACTGCGCCGCCGCATGCAAAAAGTGCACGGCCACTTCGATCAGGTGTTCGTCGCCCCCCAGGGGGAGAAGCCGGCGGAGGACGACCGCGGCCTGGCCGGGGTGTGGCTCGCGACCCTCGACCCTGACGCCTTGCACCAGCGCTTGCTGGAATTCGGGTTTCAGGACCCGGCGGCCACGGCGGGTCTGTTGCAGGGGCTGCGTGCCGGGCATGCCTATGAAGGCCTGTCGGCCCAGGGGCGCGAACGCCTCGATCGCCTGATGCCGTTGCTACTGGGCGCCGCCGGATTGACCAACGATCCGCAAACCACCCTGGCGCGACTGATCAAGTTGATCGAGGCCATCGTGCGGCGCTCGGTCTATCTCGCCCTACTGGTGGAAAACCCCCTGGCCCTGTCCCAGTTGGTCAAGTTGTTCAGCGTCAGCGAGTGGATCGCCCATTGGATCAGCCAGCACCCGGTGTTGCTGGATGAGTTGATCGATCCGGTGAGTCTGTATGCACCCTTGGCCAAGGAGGCCTTAAGCGCGGAGATCCACAGCCGCCTCGCGCACCTGCCGGAAGACGATCTGGAGGCGCAGATGGAAGCACTGCGCGAGTTCCGCCATGGCCACGTGTTGCGCGTGGCGGCGGCGGATGTGGGTCGGGGCTTAGCACCGGAGGCGGCGGGCGCACACCTCGGTCACATCGCCGAGGTGGTGGTGGAGCAGGCCTTGGCCCTGGCGACATATAGTATGGTAGAGAAACACGGCCGGCCCACCTGCAAAACGCCCAACGGCGTCGAGACCCCGGGTTTCGCCGTCATCGCCTATGGCAAACTCGGCAGCTTGGAGCTGGGTTACACCTCCGACCTGGATATGATTTTTCTGCATCATGCCTGCGCGGGCGAAGGCATGACTGACGGCGCCCGCCCCCTGGCCAACGAGGTGTACTTCGCGCGCCTTGGCCAGCGCCTGATCCATATCCTCACCGCCCGCACCCCGGCGGGCATTCTTTATCCAGTGGACATGCGCCTGCGTCCCAGTGGCGAGTCCGGCATGCTGGTGACCAACCTGCCCGCCTTCCTCGATTACCAGCGCCGCCATGCCTGGACCTGGGAACACCAGGCCCTGGTGCGTGCCCGCGCCCTGGCCGGCGACCCGGCCCTGTGTCAGGCTTTCGAAAACGCGCGCGCCGAACTCTTGTGCCAACCGCGGGAGGAGGAAAAATTGCGCCAGGATGTGATCGAGATGCGCACCCGCATGCGCGCCGCAAAATCGCCCCACCCCACGCCACGCTTCGACCTCAAGCAGGACCCGGGAGGTATGATTGATATCGAATTTATGGTCCAATATTGGACCCTGCTGCGGGCGCCTGCACACCCGGCGTTGATCCGCCAGCGGGGTAATATCCCCATCCTGGAAGCGTTGGCCGGCGCCGGATTGCTGGATGCCGGGACGGCGCAGGACCTGGTCGACGCTTACCGTCGCTATCTGTCCGTCGAGCACCGATTCAAACTCATGGAACGCCAGGCACTGGTGGCGCCGGAGGAACTCGGCGATTATCCGGCGAAGGTGGTGGCGATTTGGCAGCAGGTGTTTCAGCGTTAAAGGCAGCTCTGGATAATCCCGGCTTTACTAAAGGGCATGGGTAAAGTGCATAAGGTTCGACGCAGCCGCAGGACAAACGCCTCGCAACGGGTTTTGTCCCTTCCCCCTGAAAGGGGGAAGGCTAGGATGGGGGTGATAAGCTCAATGATCGCCAACAGCATCAACCGAGCGACCACCCCGAGTGTTAAGTTGTTGCACAATGTTGCGGTTTTATCCGGCTGGGGGGAATGTTTCGACATGGCACCCCCATCCTAACCTTCCCCCTGAAAGGGGAAGGGACTACTTAGAATTAATCGGAGAGCAATTCCATGTCCACCATGGCGGATCGTGACGGCGTCATCTGGTATGACGGCCAACTGGTACCGTGGCGCGAAGCCAACACCCACGTCTTGACCCATACCCTGCATTACGGCATGGGCGTGTTCGAAGGCGTGCGCGCCTACAAAACCAACAAGGGTGCTACCATCTTCCGCCTGCAGGCGCACACCGACCGCCTGTTCCGCTCGGCCAAGATCCTCGACATGCCCATGCCCTTCGACAAGGCCACCATCAACGAGGCCACGCGTGCCGCGGTGCGCGAGAACAAACTGGAATCGGCCTATATCCGTCCCATGTGTTTCTACGGCGCCGAAGGCATGGGCCTGCGCGCCGACAATCTCAAGGTGCATGTCATCATCGCCGCCTGGACCTGGGGGGCGTATCTCGGCGAAGAAGGCCAGACCCAGGGCATCAAGATCCGCACCTCGTCCTTCAATCGGCATCACGTCAACGTCACTATGTGCAAGGCCAAGGCCAACGGCAACTACATGAACTCCATGATGGCGCTGCGCGAGGCCATCGCCTGCGGCTGCGACGAGGCGCTGCTGCTCGACACCGAAGGTTATGTGTCCGAGGGTAGCGGCGAGAATATCTTCATCGTGCGGGATGGTGTTCTGTACACGCCCGACCTCACCTCGGCCCTCGATGGCATCACCCGCGACACCATCTTTAAGCTGGCAGAAGAGATCGGCGTGAAGATACGCGAGAAGCGCATCACCCGTGACGAGGTGTACATCGCCGACGAGGCCTTCTTCACCGGCACCGCCGCCGAGGTCACGCCGATCCGCGAACTCGACGGCCGCGCCATCGGCAACGGCGCGCGCGGCCCCATCACGCAAAAACTCCAGGCCATGTATTTCGACCAGGTGCACGGCCGCCGCGCCCAGTACCCGGAGTGGCTGACGCTGGCGTAAGTGTTTGGGACAGGCATCCAATGCCAGGGCGGTCATGGTTTATGTAGGTTGGGCATCGCCCACCATTCAGGCCGGCCGGAGCCGTGTCTGGTGGGCGATGCCCAACCTGCAAACTCCCTGTCATTGCGAGGAGCGACAGAGACGAGGCGACCTCCGCACCCCTGGCACGGTGCAAAGAAACTACCGCCGCCGCGTCATGACAAACTGTTGAATAGTTTCACCCTGTCAGTACAGGAAATGTTGGATACGCATCTATACTTGGACGAACATGGACGAACAAGCAATGGCAAAAACACACACCACCGACGTGCCGCCGATACCGGCCAATGCCCTGAACCGCTACGAAGTCGGACCCGATGCCCTGCCGCTGCATTGTCCCATGGATGGCATGAGCCTGTGGAACTCGCATCCGCGCGTGTACCTCCCGGTTGAGGAGAGCGGCGAGGCGCGTTGCCCCTATTGCGGGGCGATCTACGTCCTCAAGCGTGACGAATAATAAAACGCCTGGCTCGACCGACGCCACGGCTTCCGCGCCCGCGGGAGTCTTCGTCATGCCGCCTGTAGTGTGGGCCTTCACCGACGGCAAGGCGGGTCACGAAAACCAAACCCGCGGTCTGGTGCAGGCGCTGATGCAGACTGTAGCGGTGGAGGTGCATTGGATCGAACCGCTACGCGGCGCGGCCTTGGGGCTGGCCGCGCTGCGTGGAGATTTTCCCGCGGGTGACGGTTTGCCGGATCCTGATTTTCTCATCGGCGCCGGTCATGCCACTCATCTCTCCTTGTTACTCGCGCGGCGCGCCCGCGGCGGACGCGGCGTGGTGCTGATGAAACCCAGCCTGCCCCGTGGGTGGTTCGATCTGTGCGTGATACCGGAGCACGATCAGGTGGCGCCGGCGGCGAATGTGCTGATCACGCGCGGCGCCCTCACGGCGGTGACGCCGGGGCGCGGCGGCGATCCGGCGGCGGGGCTGCTGCTCATCGGCGGTCCGTCGCGTCATTATCATTGGTCGGACAGCGCCCTGGCCGCGCAGGTAGCGTCGATCGTGCAGCGCGAAGTTGCGACACAGTGGATACTCACCACCTCGCGTCGCACCCCGGCGCCGACCCTGGCGTTGTTGCGCGACATTCAAGCGTCCAATCTTGTCATCGTGCCCTTCGAGCGCACGGACAGGCACTGGCTGCCGGCGCAACTGGCGCGCGTCGCAACGGTCTGGGTGTCGGAAGACAGCGTGTCCATGGTGTACGAGGCGCTCACCGCGGGCGCGGCCACGGGCCTGCTGGCGGTGCCGCGCCGCGCCGCCAGCCGCATCGGCCGCGCCATGGACAATCTGGTGCGCGACAAATTAGTGGCGGATTTTTCCGCGTGGCGAGGTGGCGCGCCGCTGGTGCCGGGCGCCACGACCTTTAACGAAGCGGCGCGCGTCGCCGCCTGGATACGAACGACATGGCTGCACGCCCGCTGACTGTCATACAAATGCTGCCAGCCCTGGATGGCGGTGGCGTGGAGAAGGGCACGCTGGAAGTCGGCCGTTACCTGGTGCAGCACGGTCACCGTTCCATCGTCATCTCCGCCGGCGGCCGCATGCTGGAGCAGCTCGAGCGTGAAGGCAGCGAACATCTGTCTTGGGACGTGGGCGCCAAGCGCCTCGGCACCTTGCGCTGGATCGCACGTGTGCGACGGATGCTGGTGGAACAACGGCCGGACATCCTGCACCTGCGATCGCGTCTGCCGGCCTGGATCGGCTACCTGGCATGGAAGGGGCTGCCAACCGCACAGCGTCCGCATCTCGTGACCACGGTGCACGGACCCTATACACCGGGGCGTTACAGTTCGGTGATGGTGCGCGGCGAGCGGGTCATTGCCATCTCGGACATGATCCGCCGTTACATTCTGACAAACTACCCGCAGGTGGATCCCGCTATCATTCGCGTTATTCCCCGGGGGGTGGATCCCGCGGCTTGCCCCCACGGCTATCAACCGACCGCCGACTGGCGGTTGCAATGGCAGCGGCAGTATCCCGAGCTCGCGGGCAAATATGTGATGACCCTGCCCGGGCGCCTCACGCGCTGGAAGGGCCAGGAGGATATGCTCGAGATCATCGCCGGTTTGAAGCGCCGCGGCCTACCGGCGCACGGCGTGCTGGTGGGTGATGCCCATGTGAAAAAAAAGGCGTACGCTTTGGCACTGCGCGCCAAGGTGTCTGCCCTGGGATTGGACCGCGACATCACCTTCACCGGCCACCGCACCGACCTGCGGGAGATCATGGCCGTGTCCAATGTGGTGCTGTCCCTGTCCACCGATCCGGAGGCCTTCGGGCGCGTGAGCCTGGAGGCATTGAGTCTGGGTGTGCCGGTGGCGGCCTACGATCATGGTGGTGTCGCGGAGCAGTTGGCGGCCATCTTCCCCGCGGGGCGCGTTACCCCCGGTGACAAGGCGGGCATGGAAGCGTTATTGGCCGCGTGGTATAACGCGACACCCCGTGTGCCCTCCGGCCAGCCGTTTACCCTGGGGCGCATGCTTTCGACTACCTTGGAAACGTATCGTGAACTGGCAGGCCGTTAGAAATATTACCCATGTGGAAATCGGGCGGTTTCTCGCCCTGATGCTCGTCGCCTGGTCACCCTTCATGGGCGGCCCGCGATTGCCGAGTCTGTTGCTCGCGTTGATGGGACTTTGGCTGGTGGTGGCGCGGCGTCAGGTATTGATCGACAACCCCG
>JAYUFH010000488.1:0-1185 GCA_043738765.1 Pseudomonadota bacterium
CCATCACGCCCCCAATCCCACCGATGCGGCCTTGGGGGTCGAGCGCGAGGAGTTTTCGCCAGGCGTGCGGCGCATGATGGCGGTGGTGGGCAGCGACGCGGCCTTCGATCGGGGCCGCGAGCAACTGGAACTGCTGGCCGGACTGCAGGTGTCCACCAAATCCGTGGAGCGCCAATCCGAGCGGATTGGCGCTAAAATCATGCGGATCGAACAACTGGATATCCAACGCAGCGTCCAACTGAAGTTACCCATTCCAATAGGGCCGCCGATTCCGACCCTCTACGTAGAGATCGACGGCACGGGCATCCCGGTAGCGAAGAAAGAAACTGAGGGCCGGAGCGGCAAAGTGGATGGCCAACCCGCCCACACGCGGGAAGTCAAACAATGCGCTTTCAAATTCTTGCGCCGTGGGTTGTGTGTTCACCTCGATCGGTGTGGACAAGGATAACCGCCCCATTCGCGATCCGGCTTCCACCACTTACACCGGTGCCATCGAGACTGCCGCGGAATTTGCACGCCGCATCTATTGCGAGGCCTTCCAGCGCGGTTGGTCACGGGCGCGGCGCAAAGTGGTTCTTGGCGATGGCGCCATCTGGATTTGGAACCTTGCCGCCGACCAGTTCCCCGGTGCGATTCTCATCGTCGATTTCTATCATGCCTGTGAGCATCTGCACCAAACCGGACGGTTACTTTTTCCAGGCGACGCCACCGCCCGGAAGGTATGGACCGATTCCGCTGTGGACCTGCTCGAAAAGGGAGAAATCGAGTCGGCGGTAACCATCCTCCGAACTCTGGCCGGTGAGCGGCCCAGCTTGGCCGAAAAGTTGGAAACAGAGGCCGAATACTTTGAACGCAACGCCGACAAGATGCGCTACCCGCAGTTCCGCGCACAGGGTTTGTTCGTCGGCTCAGGCGTCATTGAAGCGGGCTGCAGGACCGTGATCGGATCCCGGCTCAAGCAGTCCGGAATGTTCTGGACCGTCGAGGGAGCCAACCGCATCATCGCTCTTCGTTGCTGCCGTATTGGCGGCGAGTTCGAAGACTTCTGTGAGGCTCAGGCGGCATAATCATTTTTGAGACGCACACCCGCTGCGATCTGGGTGGCCCGAAGGTCAATGTCGATGCCATGCAGGTTGTGGGCGAGGGTGAGCCGGGGCACGTCTTGCCGCAGGTGGTCTAACGTCG
>JAYUFH010000489.1:0-3304 GCA_043738765.1 Pseudomonadota bacterium
CACCCAGCGGGTCAGCGGGCCGATGAGCCCGGTTTGCTCCGCGGCCACGATAAATTTGTCGGGCGGAAGCAGCCCGAGACGCGGGTGCTGCCAACGCACCAGCGCTTCGGTGCCGACGATGCGGCTGGTTTTGATCTCCACCTTCGGCTGGAAATGCAGCAGCAGCTGGCCGCCTTCGATGGCGTCGCGCAACTCCGCCATGAGTCCGAGCCGCTCGGGACTGCGGCGATCGTATTCCGGCGTGTAGACGGCATAGCCGCTCGCCATTTGCTTGGCGCGGTACATGGCGATGTCCGCGTGTTGCAGCAACGTGTCCCCATCGTTGGCGTGTTCGGGCATGGTCGCCACGCCTAGACTGGCCTCGACGATAATCGGAATCTCGTCAAGAATGAATGGCACTTCCAAGAAGTGTTGAAGTTTCTTGATGACGTGTCGCACGTCGTCGACGGCCGCCAGGCGCGGCAGCAGGATGCCGAACTCGTCGCCGCCGAGGCGCGCAATCATGTCGGGCGCAAACAACGCACTGCGCAGGCGTATGCCGACTTTCTGCAGCAGGCTGTCGCCGCGGTTGTGGCCGAGCGTGTCGTTGATCTCCCGGAAGCGATCGAGGTTCATGAGCAGCACGGCCACGGAGCGGTGTTCGCGTTGCCCGGCCGCCACGGCTTCCTGAACCAGTTCGAGGAACCGGACCCGGTTCGGCAGGCCGGTGACCGGGTCGATGTAGGCGAGGCGATGGATGGTCTCTTCCGCCTGGCGGCGCTCCTGGCGCATGCGCGCCTCGCGCAGCTCGCGCGCGATGGCGGGCAGCAGGCGCGCGGTGTTGCCTTTCATCAGGTAGTCGTGGGCGCCGGCCTTCATGGCCGCGACCGCGACATCCTCGCCAATCGATCCGGAGACGAGGATGAAGGGGGTGTCCAACCCCTTTTCCTGGGTGAGTTTCAGCGCTTGCAGACCGTTTAAGTGGGGCATGGCATTGTCGGAGATGATCAGGTCCCAGGATTGGCGGGTCAGCGCGGCGTCCAGTCCCTCGGGCGTCTCAACCCGTTCGAACTCGGGCGCGTAGCCGCCGCGCCGCAGCTCACGCAGCAGCAGCTCGGCGTCGGCCTCCGAATCCTCGACGATCAGGATGCGCAGCGGGGTGGTCATTGGGCTATCGCTTTAACGGCGGCGGTTCGTTCATCATCAGCCAGTAGAGCCCGACCTGTCGCACCGCCTCCATGAACTGGGAGAAGTCCACCGGTTTGCGGATGTAGCTGTTGGCACCCAGGCGGTAACCATTGACAATGTCCTGCTCCTCCTTCGACGAGGTGAGGATCACGACCGGCTGCATGTGGGTGCGCTCGTCGGCGCGCAGCCGCTGCAATACCTCCAGGCCGTCGATCTTGGGGAGCTTCAGGTCGAGCAGTACCACGGTCGGCGCATCGTCCGGCGCGCGCGCCGCAAACGCGCCTTCGCGGAAGAGATAATCCAGCGCTTCCTGTCCGTCGCGCGTCACCGCCACGTCGTTGAGGATGTTGTTCTTCCTGAGCGCGCGCAGCGTCAGCGCCTCGTCGTCGGGATTGTCTTCAACCAGCAGAATGGTTTTGTTCTTCATGCACGGCCTCCGTCTCCGCCAGAGGCGGGTAGTGTGAAATAAAATGTGGCTCCCTGGCCCGCTACGCCTTCGCCACGGACCTGTCCGCCGTGACGATGGATAATGCGCTGCACAGTGGCCAGCCCGACCCCGGTGCCGGGAAACTCGCTTTGCAGATGCAAGCGCTGGAACGCACCGAACAGTTTGCCGGCGTAGGTCATGTCGAAGCCGGCGCCGTTGTCGCGCACGAAATAGTCTATAACGCCCTGGGCGTGGCACAACGCGCCGAACTCGATACGCGGCTGTGGCTGGCGGGCGGTGTATTTCCAGGCGTTGCCGAGCAGGTTGACCAGTACCAGGCGCAGCAGCCGGGCATCACCCGATGCAACCAGGCCGGGTTCAATATGGCAATCCACCCGCCGCGCCGGTTCACTTTTCTGTAGTTCCTCCGACACCTCGACGGCAAGCGCGCTGAGATCCACGGAGTCACGCTGCATCTCAACGCGCGCGACGCGCGCCAGACCAAGCATGTCGTCAATGAGGTGCCCCATGCGCTGGGTGGCGGCGCGTACCCGGTTGAGATAATCCTTGGCCTGTTCGTCCAGCCGGTCGGCGTAATCCTCGATCACCGCCTGACTAAATCCGTCAATTGCACGCAACGGCGCGCGCAGGTCGTGGGAGACGGAGTAGCTGAACGCCTCGAGCTCCTTGTTGACGGTCAGCAGTTCGGCGGTACGCTCGACCACCTTGCGTTCCAGATCCTGGTTCAATTGACGGATCTCCTCCTCGACATGTTTGCGCTCGGTGATGTCCTGAAATGAACCCCATACCTTGACGACCACGCCGCCATTCGTGACAGGCTGACCAATGGTGCGCACCCATTTGCGATTGCCCTTGGCGGTAATTATCTCTAATTCCAGATCGTAAGGCATGGCGTGTTCCATGGCATCCTTGACGGCGGCTTCGATTGTTGTCCGCGACTCGCCCCGATAGAACCGCAGGCCGGTATTCACATCGGTTTTTTCCTTCGGATCCACGTCGTGAATTCTGGCCACCTCGTCGGTCCACGTCCCTTTCAGGGTCCGGGCATCGAACTCCCACCCACCCACCTTGGCCATGGACCCCACCATGGTCAGTAATTTATCCTTTTGCCGGAGCGCCTGTGCCGCCTGCTCACGCTCGCTGATATCGCGCAAAAATACCGTCAACTGGAATTTGCCGTTTTCCTCCACTTTGGAAATGCTGGCCTCAGCGGGAAACTCAATCCCATCTTTACGCCGCCCGTGTATCCCCGCGCGCCGATTCATTGCACGGGAAGTATCCGTATCAGCAGCGAAGCGGCGGACATGCTCGCGGTGCGCCCCGGCGTTGCGCGCAGGCAACAGCCTGTCCAGAGGCTGCCCCAGAATCTCTGCCGCCGTGTAACCAAAGATCTGCTCCGCGCCCTGGTTGAAGATGAGAATGCGCTGCTCCTCGTCCACACTGATGATGGCATCGGCCGCGAGATTGACAATGTTGGTTAAACGCCGCTCGGATGTAGTCAGCGCGTCCAGCATGCGATTAAACACCCTGCCGAGCACCAGAAACTCGTCGCTCAGAGAGGTAGTGTCCACGCGCAGATGGACGTCGCCTTGCGCGATCTGCCCGGCCGTACTGGCAAGATCGCTGGCCTGGCGCGCAAATCGTCCCGCCCAAATCAGCCCGGCCAAGGTACCGAGCATGCCGATCAGC
>JAYUFH010000490.1:0-8697 GCA_043738765.1 Pseudomonadota bacterium
TGGATTTGCGCACCGTGGTCATGGACGTGCCCAGCCAGGATGTCATCTCGCGCGATAACGTTTCAGTGAAGGTCAACGCCGTGTTGTACTTCCGCGTGATCGATCCGCAGAAGGCCATCATTCAAGTGGAGGATTTCTACATGGCCACCAGCCAGCTCGCCCAGACCACGCTGCGCTCGGTGCTGGGCAAGCACGAGCTAGACGAGATGCTGGCGAGTCGCGACAAACTCAACACCGATATCCAGGTTATCCTCGACAGCGCGACGGACGCCTGGGGCATTAAGATCTCCAGCGTCGAAATAAAACACGTGGACATCGATCCCACCATGGTGCGCGCCATCGCCCAACAGGCGGAGGCGGAACGCTCACGACGCGCCAAGGTTATCCACGCCGAAGGCGAGTTGCAGGCGGCGGAGAAGCTGGTGCAGGCCGCGGACCTCATGAGCCGGAATCCCGCGTCCCTGCAGCTGCGCTATCTCCAGACACTGAGCGCCATCGCCGGAGAAAAGAGCTCCACCATCGTGTTTCCGCTGCCCATGGATCTGATCAAGCCATTCTTGGATTGGGCGAAGAAATAGTCCGGCGCGCGGCATGGGGCGCCGCGTCAGGGACGCGCCGAGCCAAAGACGAAATTGATCGATTCAAATTCGGCGCGTTCATTTTCCGGCAAACCGCGCAACTCCATAAAGGGCGACGTATTTCGTACGGCGCGCAAAGCGGATTCATCAAACCTTGCATCGCCGCTGCTTTGCGTAATCTTCACGGACGTCACGTTAAAATTCTTGTCCAGGTTGATCAGCACGGCGGCACGCAGGCGCTGGTCAAAGCCATAGCGTTCCTTCCAGTTATTTTCCACCGCCGATTTGATCGAGCCGGCGCATTCAGGGGTGCTGGTGCATGCGTCACGCGCATGTATCTGCGGCGGCTCGGGCGTGTGTGCACAGCCGCTGATGAATGCCACTACCAATACTGCCACTGTCAAAAGACTGCGTTTTGGAAACACGTTTTCCCTCCCCACTGTTGCGAGACCATGACCGCGCAGGTAATCGTTGACGTGCTAACGCAAGCATACCGTCCGTTACCTCGCGCTAAGAAATACCTGAACCCCACCTGTGCAACACCAGGGTGTCAGCACCGGTGGGTTATTATGGACGATGCGACGTAAGCCGCCGCAACCTGCCGTCGGACGCGAGGTAACGATAAGCGGCAAGCACGACATACAGGCCGATACACGGCAGCCACACCCAAAGAAATTCGGATAGCAACACCGTAACGCCCCGGGGAGAAAATAAGCGGCTCGCACTCAGCGGCGATACCTCGATCACATGCACCGGCGCGAAATATCTTTCCAGGGAGAACGGCCAGAAAAACGCAATACCCAGCCCACCGTTAGTAAAGGCATCGAGCACCCCGTGAGATACCGCCGCCACAAACAGAAATACCAGCGCAGGGACAAACCGCTCCTGGTACCGGCGTAATAGTAATGCGCCGAGCAGCGCCGCCAAGGCGGCAAACATCAACGAATGGGTGAAGCCACGGTGTCCCATCGCCGCCGAATAGGGAACGGCGAACCGGAAGGAGAGTACATCCAGATCCGGCAGGATCGACAGCGCGACGCCCGTCAGCAGCAGGCGTCGGGAGATGGTGCGCTGGCCCAGGCCCAGGCCGAGGGCCAGGGGTATCGCGGGGTGGGTGAAGAGGGTTGGCATAGGTAGCCGGGATGACGCCGCTCATCAAAGGGAGTGGAAAAAACGCCCCGGTCGAGGCAGGTAGTAATTGTCATAATTGAGGGACATCACCACATCCCGGGTCCGGCCGATGATTTCATTGCGCGGGACAAATCCGATGTAGCGTGAGTCGGCGCTGTTGTTGCGGTTATCGCCCAGTACCAGATACTGCCCCGCGGGCACGGTCACCGGCGGGAAGCTGGATTCGCGGCCGGCCAGACGGGTGTCGATCCAGATCAAATGGTTCAGGCGGCCCAGCGTCTCGCGCATCGCCAGCACACCGTTGTCGGACTCTTCCAAATGATAGGGCAAGGCCCGGCCGTTGATGCTGACGACATTATCCGTCATGGAAACGGTTTCGCTAGGCAGCCCGATGACTCGTTTGACGAGGCGCTTATCCGCGCTGGCGGAATCGAACACGACGATGTCGCCGCGTTTCGGATCGGCCAGATGTATCAGTGATAGGTGGGTCAAGGGTACGCGGATGTCATACGCCAGTTTGTTCACCCAGATGCGGTCGCCCTCGACGATGGTCGGCTTCATCGAACCGGACGGCACCACGTTCCAATCGGCGAGGGAGGTGCGAAACAGTACCATGAGGATGACAAATAGAAGAAATCGTTTATTTTCGCGTAGCAGTGTGTGGAGTGTCTGGCGCATTGTGTCTCTCCTGAGTGGTATTGACCGGGCCGGCACGCCGGTAGCCAGCCGATATTTTTTGAACAGCGACAGCTGAAGCAGTAACACCTCGTGTGCGCGCCGGTCAAACCTTGCGCTAGATCGCGATAGTCGCGATATTAGCATGCGGGCGGGCCTTTTGTGACCCGGGCGGACAGCCGCATGCATGGACCATCGTTTAGCCGCGGAGTTCCACGGCAGTTTGCGGTAGCTGTATGGTCGTGGCCCTGCAACGCGCGCGTGGCAAGGGTGAGGGTGCGAACATCATCCGGCCTGTGTGCGTTTTATAAATCAACAGTATTGCGCAGCGGTACTTACATGTTGGTGTACCCAGCCGGCATCAACCAGAGGACAAAATGTTAACAAATAAAATAATGCGGCATCGATCCCTCGCCCGCGGTGCGTTGATAGGATTAGCGACCCTGACCCTTGGCCTCACGCTGTCCGCGTGTGCGGCGCCGCCGGCAAAACCGGAGCAAGAGGCGCGCGGCGATTACACCTATACCGAGCGCTATTTGCGCTGGTTCATCCCGCGGGAAATGCGACGTGTCGGGGTGCCGGGTTTAAGCATTGCCCTGGTGGACGACCAGGAGGTGGTGTGGGCGCAAGGTTTCGGCTATGCCGATGAGGCACGCAAGCTGCCCGCCAGCACGCAGACGCTTTACGGCATCGGGTCGATCAGCAAACTTTTTACCGCCACCGCGGTGATGCAGCTGATAGAGCAGGGGCGCATCGATCTCGATGCCCCGGTGTCGCAGTATCTGCCGGAATTTTCCATGCGCACGCGCTACACCGGCAGCGGACCGATTACCGCGCGTAATCTGCTTACTCATCACGCGGGCCTGCCCGGGGATTATCTCAAGGGCATGTGGAGCCTACACCCCGCGCCTTTTGAGCAGGTATTCCCGTTGCTGCGCGACGAGTACGTGTCGTATCCGCCCGACTTGGTGTTTTCCTACTCCAATATCGGTTACGCACTGCTCGGTCGTCTCGTGGAAAAGGCCAGTGGCCAGCCCTATGCCTCCTACATGCAGGAGGCGTTGTTGACGCCCCTCGGCATGGACCATTCCCGCTTTCTTACCCAACCGACGAACGACCCAGAACTGGCAGTGGGTTATCGCCAGGGAAAACCCGGGGCCGAACGCTATTTACTACGGGAGGTCTCGGCCGGTGCCTTGGTCTCCAACGTGTTGGACATGAGCCGTTTTATCCGCCTGTGGTTAGCCGAGGGACGCGTGGGTACGCATGCCCTGGTGAGCAGCGCAACGCTGCACGAGATGTGGCGCCGGCAGAACAGCGACGTGGCCCTGGATATGGATTTTCGCATCGGACTCGGCTGGATGCTCGGGCAGCCGGGGCTGGACTACGCCGGTCCGGTGGTGCATCACAGTGGCGGTACCTTGGGCGCATCCAGCCAGCTGATGTTGTTGCCGCAACACAAGCTCGGCGTGATCATCTTGGCCAACTCGCCGGTAGCGTCCGCCGCTCTTAATGGTATCGCGGTGCAGGCGTTAAAGCTGGCATTGGAGGCCAAAACCGGGTTGCGGGAACCGTCCGCGCAAAAACCCACGGCGCCACCGCCGGTGACGGACATGTCTGTCGCGCAGTTGGTACCAATGGCAGGACAGTATGCGAGTAATTTCGGCAGTGTGTTTACCCTGCAGAACAAGGGCAGTTATCTGCAAACGCAGTTCCTTGGCAGAACCCTAGCACTGTTGCCGCGCGCCGACGGAACGTTTGCGCTGCAATATCGGATGTTCGGCTGGTTGCCCATCGACATCGCCGGCCTGCGCGAGGCGTCGGTGTCGATGAGCACCCTGGGCAAACGTCAGATCGCGGTACTCCACTATAAAGGCCGGCGTTTTCTCGCAGGTATAAAGATCACCCCTCACCCTGTGTCGCCGGCGTGGCTGGCGCGTATCGGGCATTACGTCATCGTGAACAAAGGGGACGACGGTACGTTATTTGAGAACACGGAGCTGTCCTACGAAAATGGCCTGCTCATATTAAAGTACACGTTGCCGGAAGCGCCTGGGTTTACCTCGAGCTTAGCGCTTGATCCGGTGAGCGATACGCAGGCCATCAGTCAGGGCCTGGGGCGTTTTATGGGTGAAACGTTTCGTGTGATCGGCGCGCAAGGACAGGAGCGCATCGTCTATTCCGGTTATGAATTGCGTCGCGAATAACAACGGGTCATGGGCGATCCATCCGAAGGCTGCCTGGCGGATTAGCGGTTAAATTTAATCCGTCCCGCGGCGGATTTGCGCTTACCCGTCGCCTTCACGGCACGCCCGGCCTTACTCAAACCGAACGTGGGCATGTTGACGTAGACGCTTTCGTGCTGTCCGGGTGCGATGAGATAGGTCTCGTGCCAGATGCCCACATCGCCCCCGGTACCGATGTGTCGGTTGAACGCCGACCAGGCGGGCAGGTGTTCCGCATTCCTGTTTTGCGCATACCGGTTCAGCTGCTCGAAGGACTGCCAATATTGAACCATCAGGGTAGTGCGCCCGAACCACATCTCGGAGGCCAGCAAGCCGGAGTCCGGCAGGGCCGCGAGTTCCTTAAGCATACGCGGCATCGCCTGGGCCACCGGCAACCATTTATGAATTTTCCACAAACGGTTGATACGCATGCCGATGAGGAACACAACAAACTCGCCATCCATTTCCGCGGTCAGCCGGGTAGTGTTTATCATAGCCGCAAAGGTTCCTTGGGAGTGTTTGTAAGAATAGGCTTAACCGCCAAGAGCGCCAAGAAATCCAGAGTGTTTGGTCAAGAGACACTTGGCGTTCTTGGCGGATCAAGAGAGTATTCTCAGCCGTTGTAGGGTGAGGCGGGGTTTTCACGAACACAATAACGTGCAGTGCCCTGCCTAAGAGCCATTAATAACGTGCAGTGCCCTGCCTAAGAGCCATTAATAACGTGCAGTGCCCTGCCTAAGGGCCATTATAATGTGTGTTCGTGCCGCCGAACGGGTGCAACGGGTTTTGTTGCACCCGGGCTGGAAGCATCGCCCACCGTGCGCGACAACTGAAACCGCGTCTGGTGGGCGATGCCTACCCTACAGAACTTGGTTTCATCAAACCGGCGCCGATACGGAAGATTTAACAGAATGCTACGCGCGGCGGCGGGCTTCGATGTCACGCACAAATACCTGGATGGCAGTGCGCAGCGCACCAGCGATTTCCGGATGGCCCACGATGCCGGCCTGGTCGAGGTTTTTTCCCAGCAGCGCAACGCTGATCGATGCCTCCGCCACTAGGTAGGCGGCCATCACCCTCACTGTCTCCGCCAGGGCCGCCTGCGCGAGGGTCGCCCGGGGGGATGCGTTGAGCAAGGCCACGGGCTTGTCGACAAACACTTCCGTGCCGACCAGCCAGTCGAGGGCATTTTTTATCGCGCCGGTCACGCCATGGGCATATTCCGGGCTGGCAATGAGCACACCGTCAACCGCGCGCACTTGAGCGCAAAGATCCTTTACCGCGGCCGGCTGCCTGCCTTCAAGGTCAGGATTGAACAGCGGCAGGTCACCGAGCCCATCGTATACGCGGATGTCGACACCCGCCGGCGCCAGGGTGGCCGCGGCGCGCAGCAAGGCGGTGTTGCAGGAGGCGCGCCGCAGGCTGCCGGAAATGGCGAGGATGCGCGTCATGCGGAGATGTGTAAGGGGTCTGGCAAGTCGGGCAGCATTTTCTTAAACGCCGGTAATATGTTCTTGGTTATCTGCAATCCCAGGTCAGCGCCGCCGGTAACCGGCATGCGTTCCTTGGTTCGCTTTGCAGTGGCCGTATTAACGTCGACGGGGGCTGCCGCATGGCGATGGATGGAGAGCATGATAAACATGGCCAGCGCCGCCGACAATGAAATGTTTTTTACCATGGTAGTTTCTTCCGGACGAACGATCAATTAAATACTTCGCCTGACGGCATGATTCTGGCAGACAGCGACGGCCCGATATCGGCTCACCGGTATATTTAGGATGTGTTGGCTTCTTTGCAAAGTGAAGTCTGACCCGGACGCCCGCAGATCTCCATGCGCCACCCCGGCTCACTGATCTCGTTGTTCCTATCACTTCGCCGTTGTTGTGACCCAGGCCGTTGAGTGAATATGCGTGGTATTTGAGGCGAAAATTGGCGATAGTATCAAAGACGGCCCCGCTATCGATCGACGCAGGTTGTGGTTGTCTGGACTCAGTCGGGCCCTGGCGCACCGAAGCCAGCGCCTGGTGTTGCCGCATTGAGGGAGACTACGCCAAAAGGAGCATTATGCATCTGGCTACCGCCTTAATATTGGGTCTGGTCCTGGTTGCTCAAACCACCGTGGTACGTGCCGCACCCACCGCGCGCTGTTTATATGTGTCGTCATATCATGCCGGATATGAATGGAACGACGGCATCGAGCGTGGGCTGGAGTCGGTGTTGCAGAACCGCTGCGTCATCAAAAAATTTTACATGGACAGCAAGCGCCATCTGGGCGTGGTATTTGCCAAGGCCAAGGCCCTGGAGGCCAAGCGGCTCGTGGATACCTGGAAGCCGGATATTATCATCGCCGCTGACGACAACGCCTCCAAATACCTCATCATGCCGTACTTCAAGAACGCGGCGGTGCCGGTGGTCTTCTGCGGTATCAACTGGACCGCTGATGCCTATGGCTATCCGTATCGCAATGCCACGGGCATGATAGAGGTGGGTCCGCTCGAACCTCTGCATGCAGAGGTGCTGGCGGTCGTCAAGCATGCCCGGCGCGGCGTGTTTCTGTCGGCCAGCGAGAGTACCCAGGATAAAGAATTTTCCATGGTGCGGAAATTGTACAAGCGCCGCGGAATAGCAGTCACTCATAAGGCGGTGAGCACAATGGCCGCATGGAAGGCGGCTTACACGGCGGCGCAAGGCAACGCCGACTTTCTGGTTATCGGCAATAACGCCGGCATCAAGGATTGGGATAAAGCGGTGGCACGTCGATACGTCTATGAGCATGGCCGGCAGTTCAGTGTCGCCTACCTCGATTGGATGGCCCCCTATGCCATGCTGACCATGGCTAAAATCGCCGACGAACAGGGCGAATGGTCCGGCAAAGTGGCGCTGCGGATACTGAACGGCACGCCACCGTGGAAAATTCCGGTGGTGGCCAACCGGCGTTGGAACATGTTCGTCAACCCGCGCTTATTGGATAAGGCCGGTATCCAGCTGTCACCCGACATACTGCAGAAGGCCATGAAGGTGGAATAGTGGATGGCACCTTGCAACGGTTACGCCCGTCGCTGGTCATGCTGGTCGCACTGGTTGGCGCAGTATTTACGCTTTCACTGGTGCTCGCCACCTGGCGCGATGTGCTGCGCGCCCATGAGAAGCTCTTTATCGTAGAGGCCGATACGGTGCGCGAACAGCTGCTCCAGCAGGTCAAGGCCACCGACGAGATGGTCATCGGCCTCGGAACGCTGGTGAATTCCGCGACCCACGTGGATGCCGATCAGTTTCGCATCTTCTCCGAAGAGCTCCTGCGACGTCATCCGTATCTTGCCTCCACGTCGTACCTGCCACTGGTGTTCGACAATCAGCGGAGTAACTTCGAGCGTGCGCGCCACGAGGCGGGTTTTCCCGGGTTTGCCATCACCGATCGCAGCGGCGATGACTATCGCAGGGCGCCGTCACAAGCGGAATATTTTCCATTGCTCTTTATTGAACCGTTCGAGCCGGTATCGGTGAGCATGATCGGATTCGATGTGCTCTCCGAGCCACGGCTCGCCCGGCCTGCGCAGTTCGCCATCGACCTGGCGCAACCGAGCGCGGGCGATCCACAGTTGATCGAAGGCCGCGTTCGAGGTTATTGGCTGTTCGCTCCGATCTACGTGGGCAAGGAGGCGCCGGCAACCATCAAGGCGCGACGCCTCGCGGTAAACGGTCTCGTTGCCATACGTATCGATGCCGAAAAGTTGCTCGCCGACTCTTTGGCAACGCGACCGCTGGGGGCACGGCTGCGGATGATTGCCCGCAGCGGGGCGCCGCTGGATATCGTCTCGATTCCATATAAGTCAAAACGCCCAGCAAGCTGGGTGGTGAAGACCTTAATACAAAATTCAGAGATTGGCTCCGGCGGACAGCGTTTCCAGCTGGAACTGGAGCGCACGCTGTCCTGGCGTGACGTGAACTACCTGCCGGTTATCGCCATGCTGTTTACCGGAGTACTGACCACCATGGGCATCGTGCTGTTGGCGCGCCGCACCGCCCAACGCACCTTGGCGTTGGAACGCAGAAATATCGAAATCGAACGGCTGGTGTCCGAAAAGACC
>JAYUFH010000491.1:0-3300 GCA_043738765.1 Pseudomonadota bacterium
TGCATGCCTCCAGCGTGTCGCAGGCCGGGTTCATGGTATTGAAGTCGCCGCACATTCCATCGGTGCTGGTGGAGACGGCGTTTATTTCCAATCCGGATGAAGAGCGCAAACTGCGCGACCGTGCGTCGCAGCGGCGTATCGCTCAAGGTATTTTCGCCGGGCTGCAGCGCGCCGCGCCGCGCCTGCTGGCGCGGCGCGCGATACCGACCACCACGGCGCACCGCGGTTCACCCGAAGATGGGCGTGCTTATGTAGTGAAGTCCGGCGACACCCTGGTGTCCATCGCGCACCAGTATGATGTCAACGTCGATGCATTGCGTTTTATCAACGACATACGCGACGGCAACCTGCCGGTAGGCACCCGATTGCGAATCCCACCGCGTGGCGTGGGCGATAGTTGAGTCGCGCGGCCGTCATTGCAACTAACAGGCTGTCATTATAATAAGTTAAATATCCGATAAGGGGAGCGAGTATGAAACTTTTCCGTACCAAGCCGATCAACGCCGATGCCTATTGCGATACCGGACTGCGCCGCTGTCTCAGCGCCTTCGATCTGACGTTGCTGGGTATCGGCGCCATTATCGGCGCGGGAATCTTCGTGCTGACCGGGATCGCCGCCGCCACGCAGGCTGGGCCGGCGATCGTGCTGTCATTTGTCGTGGCAGGGTTGGCATGTGCCTTTGCCGCGTTGTCCTATGCCGAACTCGCCGCGGGCGTGGGCGGTTGTGGCAGTGCGTACGGCTATGCCTACGCAGGTCTGGGGGAGTTGCTTGCCTGGATTATCGGTTGGGACCTGTTGCTTGAGTATGGCGTGGCCACCGCCGTTGTGGCCATCGGCTGGTCGGGCTACATGAACAACGCCCTGACGGCGATGGGTATGCCGCTCCCCCTGGAACTGATGAAGACGCCGTTGGAGGGGGGAATCGTCAACCTGCCCGCGCTGTTGATTGTTCTGGCGCTTAGCGTGGTGCTCGCCATGGGTGTGCATTATAGCGCGCGTTTCAATGCGGTGATGGTGCTGATCAAGCTCATTGCGATCGGGATCTTCGTGGCAGTCGCTTCGTTTCATGTTGAGCCCGCCAACTGGCGGCCGTTCATGCCGTTTGGCTGGGAAGGCGTCATGGGCGGCGGTGCGCTCATTTTCTTTGCCTATATCGGATTCGATGCGGTCTCAACGGCCGCGGAGGAGGCGATCAATCCACCGCGCGATCTCCCCATCGGTATCCTGGTGTCGCTCGCCGTCTGTACGGTCATTTATATTCTGGTCGCCGGGCTGCTGACCGGAATAGTGCCTTACAGCACGCTGAACGTTCCGTCACCGGTGGCGGACGCCTTGTTGCGCCTGGGCCATCGTTGGGCGTCGGCCGCCGTGGCGGCAGGTGCTATTGCCGGGCTCACGACGGTCATGCTCGTACTGTATTATGGTTTGACCCGCATCTTTCTGGCCATGTCGCGCGATGGGTTGCTGCCGCCGGTTTTTTCCGCTATCAATCCCAGCACCCGCACGCCGGTAAGGGTGATCGTCGCCAGCGGTGTGCTGATAGCCTGTATCGCGGGCTTCACCCCGATCAATGACGTGGCGGAACTGGTCAATATCGGCACGCTGGCGGCGTTTGTCATGGTGTGTGCCGGCGTACTGGTCATGCGTTATACCAAGCCGGACATGCCGCGCCCCTTCCGTACACCGTTCAGTCCGCTCATCCCTCTGCTGGGTATCGTATTTTGCGTGTACCTGATGCTGAGTCTGCCCATGATCACCTGGTGGCGCTTTATCATCTGGCTGGCGATTGGCTTCATTGTGTATTTCGCCTACTCACGCAAACACAGCGTTCTGGAAAAGGAGTTCGCCTAGACCGCGGCGGTGATTTTCGCAGGAAAGTCAGAATGTCTTTTCGTTCTTAGCGTCGTCGTCGGTTGTATCCAGGCGCGCGCGTATCCCCGTTTCCAGGCAAGTGCGCTGCTCGTCGGTGAGCTGCGGCGTGCCGTCCCGCGCGGTGACGAAAAAGATATCCTCTGCGCGTTCACCATAGGTCGCGACCTTGGCGGTGACCAGGCGTATTCGACAGTGTTGCAATGCAAGAGCGACTTGATACAACAGCCCAGGGCGGTCATGGGCGGTGACTTCCATGGCGGTCGATAGCCGGTTAGGGGCGACGCCGAAACCGACCCGGGTATTGATGGGGAAGTGTTTGAGGGTGCGCGGCAGCAGTGCACTTTTCAGGTCGCGCCCCGCTTTGGGATTGATCAACTGTTCGCGCAGATCCTGGCGCAGTTTGCCGAGATGCGCCGCATCGGTGATGGGTTGATTGACGTGATCCAGCACGACAAAGGTATCCAAAGCAAATCCGAAGGTTGTGGTGTGGATGCGCGCATCCACGATGGACAAGTTGAGACGGTCGAATCCGCCGGTGAGGACAACGAACAAGTCATCCCGGTCGGGGGTGTAGACCAGCACTTCCGTGCCGCCGGATTCGGGTAAGTAGCGCGCGGCGACCAGGGGCAGATCCGTCACCCCCGCCGCGACGATTTCCTGGGTGTGCCAGGCGATGGTCTTGACCGTGTGGCGCAGAAAATACTCGTCTTCCAGGCGTTCCCAATGTTTTTGCACCTGCAGCGGGTCGACGTGTTTTTCCTGGAGGTGCGCCAGGGTTTCGTTTTTCAGGTCCCCGATGCGCGCCTCCAGCTCAAGAGGTTGACCGAAACCGCGTTCCAGTGCGCGCGACGTGGCGTTGTACAACGTCGTCAACAGGCTGTCCTTCCAGGAATTCCATACCTTGGGGCTGGTGCCGCGCATGTCCGCGACGGTCAGCAGGTAGAGATTGTCGAGATGTGCCTGATCGCCTACCAGTTGGGCGAAGCGCAGCACGACCTCGGGATCCTGGACGTCCTGGCGCTGCGCGGTGCTCGACATGATGAGGTGGCAGCGGACAAGCCAGGCGACAAAGCGTGCGTCGTAGTCACTCAGCCCATGAAGCTTGCAGAATATCTGGGCGTCCTTCTCGCCGAGCTGCGAGTGATCGCCGCCGCGTCCCTTGGCGATATCGTGAAACAGACCGGCGAGATACAGGCGTTCGGGCTTCACCAGGCGCGCGATGATGCCGCTGGCCAGGGGGAACTCCTTGCCGAACTCCGCCACCGTAAAGCGCCGCAGGTTGCGCACTACGAACAGGCTGTGTTCGTCCACGGTGTAGACGTGGAACAGATCGTGCTGCATCTGCCCGACGATACGACCAAACGCCGGGATGTAGGCTCCAAGCACGCCGTAGGCGTTCATGCGCCGCAACTCGTGGGTAATACCGC
>JAYUFH010000492.1:0-1178 GCA_043738765.1 Pseudomonadota bacterium
TACATCAGCACCACTGGCGTCTATGGCTACAACCACGGTGCCTGGGTAACGGAAGACACGCCATTGCAACCACAGGCGGCGCGCAGCAAGCGGCGCGTCGATGCGGAGACTGTGTTGCGCGCCTTCGGCAAGGCACAGGGGGTGCCTGTGATTATCCTGCGCGTGCCCGGCATCTACGGGCCGGGTCGCCTGCCCATCGAGGCGATCAAGACGCGCCGCCCGGTACTGGACGAAAGCGAATCCGGCTACACCAATCGCATCCATGCGCAGGATCTGGCGCGTGTCTGTGTAATCGCCGCAGAACGTGGCCGGGCCGACACGGCCTACAACGTCTCCGACGGACACCCGGGCAGCATGACCGGCTACCTCAATCAGCTGGCAGACGCGCTGGGGGAACCGCGCCCGCCGGTGGTCACCCGCGCCGAAGCGCAACGCGTGCTTAAGCCGGGCATGCTGTCTTACTTGGATGAATCCCGTCGCGTCGATAACCGGCGCATGCGCGAGGAGTTGGGAGTAGAACTGCTTTATCCGACGCTGGATATCGGCCTGCGGGCGAGCCTGGCGGCGGAGAGGCTTTAAAACGCCACACACGCCACCGCCGCGAAGGCCCGGCCTCGCAATGAACTGTCCGGAATGGGTAAGAGCGGAGAAAGGCGGCCAGCATGGCGAGCAGTCTCGGAGGACTTATGACAGACCCGGCCTCAACCCTTTCTCCTGGCTCGTTGGTAATATCCTATTCTGAACGAGTTGGTGCAAGCATAGGATGACGGGGGGTTGAGTTTGGGTTGGTGTTGCTTTCCCAGTGTAGATTTTAAAGTCCCGTTCAAGCTCGCCGAGCACCGGCCGCTCCCGCGCATCCCTGCGCTCCGCGGCATTTGTGAATCCCTTCACATCACAGCCCCACCGGGAGGTTTGCGCGAGCACTGTCTGAGCCATTCCATCGACAGTGGAATGGCGAGTAGCGGAGCCCCGGTGGGGCGAGCAGCACAGGGGACCGCGCGTTTTTTGCGCGGCGAGCGACCGGGTGTGCTTTCTTTGGTTACTTTATCTTTGCACAAACAAAGAAAAGTAACCCGCCCACGATGCACACGGATGTGCAAGTCCCCTGCGGGGAGGCAAACACCGCACTGCCGCGGAGCGCAGGGATGCGCGAGAGCGGCCGGGGCGGGACCCGCACA
>JAYUFH010000493.1:0-8630 GCA_043738765.1 Pseudomonadota bacterium
GATCGGCCGCCTGAACCGCGTCTATGAAATCCTCAATCGCAAACGTCCACTGACCCTGGACATGATCTGGAAGCTACACCGAGGCCTGGGTATCCCGGCGGATAGCCTGATCAAGCAACCCGCAAGGACGCGAAACTGACCAATTGACCACGGATTTCGCCGGGCGCTGGTCAACCGTCGACGCCGGTTTGTATTTCATTGGCACGCGCATTCCCGGACTGCTCCAAAATTTGACCGATCCAACGAATCGGCCCGCAGGTTAGCCCCACCACTATCGCCACAGGATGCTGCACCACCTTGCTCGCGTTTAGGTCGACTATAAAACGGCAACACCGGCTGGAAACGCATACAGAGTGCCATCGACACCGCCAATCAACAGCGTATCGCCCGCGATCACGGGCGCAGCGACGAATCCGTGCAGGAATGCGCCCGATAGTTCCGGCATTGACCATTGCCAGAGAACGCGGCCGGTGAGCCGATCGAGCGCGATGAGCGCCGAGGCCTGCGGTAGCCAGATACTCGAGCTACGCCGTGCGCCGGAGACACCGACATACACGGCGCTTGGCGTCACTGCCGGGCGATGAAATACCCAACCGCCGACGTCGGTACGCCAGCGGTTCTGCCCGGTTACGGGATCAATGCAGGAGACACGATCCAAGTCCCCCGAACCGATATACGCCAGACCTTCGTACTCAACGGCTGTCGATTCGATCCACGAACCCCACCAATACTGGTTCCAGATGACGCGACCGTCCGCAGGATCGAGCGCATAGAGCATGCTGTCACGTGCGCCTACCATCACGCGTCCGCCGACAATTGCCACGGACGTCGTGACGGGTGATTTGGCGTCGAACTGCCAAAGGCGCTTGCCAGTCTTCCAGTCGAGCGCTTCGACCAAGCCGTCTTGTGTACTGAAGATCAGCTTTGATCCGCTGATCGCTACGGTCGAGCGAATCTTGCCTTTTGATTCAATGCGCCAAACCCGTCGGCCCACATCGGCACGAACGGCATGAAGACTGCCATCAGCGCTACCCACGTAAAGCACGCCCTCAACAAGCAGCGGGCGTGACGCCTGATATTCATAGTCGAAGACGAACGGATTTGGCGGCGTGCGCGACACCAGTGCGTCGCCCAGATCGTAGCGCCAGACTTCCTTGCCGCTGGCGCGATCGAGCCGAAACAGGAAGCCGTTGTCGCACACGAAATACACGCCGGTATCGGTGGCCAATGCCTCACCGTAAATCGCACGCCCGGCCGCAAACGACCACACCCGGTTGCCGTCCGCCACGGTGATGGCACTGAACACGCCGTCCACATTGCCGAGATAGGCGATACCGTCGCGGATCGACGCCTCGGCGAAAATCGCCCCACCCAGACGAGTTGTCCATATCGGGCTCGCGCCTGCAGGGTTCACAGCTCGGAGCGGCGCACGTGGGCTGCGCTGACTGCGATGCAAATCTATGGTTGCCTTGGGATCGTGCAGGAATCCGGTCGCCGTTAGTGTATCGGCACTGACATGTAATTCCATATCAGCATCTGGAATCGTGAAATGATTCGA
This sequence comes from Pseudomonadota bacterium, assembly GCA_043738765.1. Lineage (GTDB taxonomy): Bacteria > Pseudomonadota > Gammaproteobacteria > Acidiferrobacterales > UBA6901 > JANNJF01. The sequence goes on from JAYUFH010000493.1 coordinate 1,559, forward strand.
CTCCACATTCTTTACGATGCCGAGGGGTTGGCCGTAAATCCCGATCAGGTCCAGAAAGAAGCGGGCCGTTAACTCACCCGAATTGCCAGCCGTGATTTCCAGTCCGACTGTGGCGCGATTGTCGAGCGTCCCGGCCTGGCCGGTCCAGGCGCCTTCGATTGCCTGTTCTGCCCGGCATGGCGTCGCTAGAATCAGCAGCAATACCATCAGTGCGGTAGGGCGCATCATTGGTGTGAGCTCCACGAGTAGTTTACTTTCGCCTTTTTATCGGGCCATACGGCAGGTCAGATTAAGTCACGACGTGGAAACTAACACTGGCTACCGAAGTGCGCGTTCGAGCACCGGATCACGTCCCAGGGCATAGTCACTCGACGACGGCGACACCGATATTGCCGGCATGGTGGCATCTCGACGGTCCAGGGGACCCATGTCCTGCCAATGAAGCGTTGACAGCGTGATCGCAATATTTGATGACGGCAAGGTAATCGACGCCGGATCGCCGAACATGTTGGGGCGTTCACCGCCCGGCTCACCAATGACTGTCACGTTGGTATCGAGTTCAAGGAAGTTTACAAAATTCTGGGCAGCCGACTGTGTTCGCCGGCCGATCAGCGCAAAGAAGTGGCCCTTGCGATTTACCTGGTCAGAGCGAATGAGCGCGTGAATAACCGGGCGCAGCACGGTGTTATCCCCTCCGCCATTCAAACGCAGGTCCAGAATGAAGCGTTCGATCCGATGCGCTTCGGCATAGCGGATGGCACGCGTGAAGAATCCCACGAAAGTTTCCTGCGCCGCGGCCGCACCCGCTCCGGCCGGCGCCCGCATGCCGACGTGCGCCAGCATTTCCGCGAGGTCCGAACGATTGGCCACAAAGTTGCACTGAACGTAGAGCGCGTTCTCCTTCTTGAGGTGCTGGAACCAATAGGGTTCCTGTTGATGCTCGAGCCACAGTGGTCGCGCGCCGAAGCGCTGCGCATCAGCCCAGTCCGAACCAGGCGCTGGGCCGAGGTACATCCAGAAACCACCTTTGCCGGGGGCACCAGTTGCATCGCGCGGCAGCGGCTCGAACACCACCTCCCGCTCGGCACCACCCACCTGCAGACGAAAGCTGACACGCTCCGGATCGGGAATGACGCCGAGCGCAGCTAGGGTGTCGGCGCGGCTGAGTACCAGCGGAGCAAAGTCTGCCAAGGTCATGCTATTGCTCGCGCTGGTGATCGAGGCGGCGCGCTTCATCGCCTCTTCGATCGGCGTGCCGCCGATTGCCAGCACCCGCGCGCCGGCGTAGGCCTCGTGCGCTCGGTCGGTGGACTGAATGAAAACACCATCGCTATAGGCGTAGAGCTTCAGTGGCAGGAACCGTGAGCGCAGCGCGCTCGGCGCGGAGTCAAGGCCACTGTGGGCATCGTGGACACTCGCGATGATCCTGCCGATCTCGGTCACGATCGCGGCATCCGTCAGCCCGCCACTTCTCTTTTCGAGATCGTCGATGGCCGCATTGAAAGCGATCGGCGTCAGATCGTGAAAGAGATTCACGTGTGCCTTCGGCGCTTCAACACGGAGGAATTCGAGGTCGCCGCGCCAATCGATCGCGGTGGTGGCCAGAGCGATCGACTGCAGAGCCACGGTTGCGGCTGCGGCTGCAGCGAGGAGTGGCAGGTAGAAGTGATGGCGGCGGCGGTACATGCCCTTATCTTTAACACGACCCTTGGCATTTCGCGAACGAGGTGCCGCCGCCCGCAGCCTCTGTGCGACGAGCCGAGGGCTCATTCGATCAAGGGCTTAGCGCAGTCTGTGAGGTCACCGGAGCATCGAGCGATGGCAGAAAATGACGGCACCGTGGCTGTACCGCCAGCGGCGGGTTTCCGATACTGTGCCTGCCATGACATCTCAGGGCACGTTGGCCAGGACTGATCGACGAGCGCATCGCGTCGCGATGCTTGCCTACGACGATGCGCAGATTCTCGACATTACAGGACCCCTGGAGGTGTTCGCGCGCACCTCGCGCTGGCTCATCGACCAGGGCCTCCGGCGCACGCCCTGCTACCAGATTACGCTGCTCGGTGACCGGCGTGGTTCGATTCGAACCTCGGGCGGCCTCAAGCTCGAAGTCTCGGAGGCCTATCGCGATGCCGGGCCGATTGACACCTTGCTCATCTCCGGCGGGCTCGGTTTCGAGCGCGCGATGCAGAACGAGGCGCTCCTTGAATGGATCCGAGGGCGCTCGAAGCGCGTTGCGCGGCTCGGCTCCATCTGCACCGGCGCCCTGATCCTGGCCGCCGCCGGGCTCCTTAAGAATTGTCTGGCGACAACGCATTGGGCCTATGTCGCTCGACTTGGGGAAATTGCACCGGACACGACCGTCAACCTCGATGCCATCTACGTGAAAAGCGGCCGTGTCTACACGTCGGCCGGGGTCACGGCCGGGATGGATATGGCGCTCGCGATGGTGGAGGAGGATTGCGGGCGCCCCGTGGCACTCGCCGTCGCACAGGTGCTTGTGATGTTTCTCAAACGCCCGGGTGGACAGTCGCAGTTCAGCCGGCACCTGGCGGCGCAGAGCACGCGTGATGGGCGGTTAGGTGAGCTCGAGCTTTGGATACTTAACCATCTCGAACGGCCGCTGGCGGTGCCTGAACTTGCTTCACGTGCTGCAATGAGTGCGCGTCACTTCGCGCGACGCTTCGTCGCCGAGATCGGCGTAACGCCTGCCGAGTATGTCGCGCGGGCGCGTGTTGACGCGGCGCGTCGACTTCTCGAGGAAACGCGCCTTTCTATGAAGGAAATTGCCCAGCGCAGCGGCTTCAGCGAAGAGCAGAATCTGCGCCGCGCCTTCGTCAGGCGGCTCAAAGTCACTCCCACCGACTATCGGCAACGCGCACAGGGCTGATGCTTCAGAGCCACCACTGTGAACAGGCGTCGAAGGCTGACCAGGATTCAAGAGACATTTCTCGAAAAAAAACGTGAGGCTGCTGCGTTCTAACAAGGTCACCCCCACGACAGTTTGCGGGGAGGAAATTCTGCAGTCGATGGACGATTCATACCGACTGTACACACTCTGATTGCGCGCACTTAGTGCCGACTTAGGGACGAATCCGCTGCCGCTCTGGTGCCGTGGATTTCCAAATGTGGCAACACAATCGCATGTCGCGCGACGATCTGGAAAAGGAGTTCGCGCTTCTCACCCAGTTGGCGCGCTAAGCATTCCGGCTTTCGATGAGCAGATCCTCGATTGAAGTTGGCACTTTTCCCCGCAACAGCATGCGCCGGAAGGCTTCGTAAACGTCGGTTTTAGATCCGACCTTGCGCAAAGTGTGCTCATCGATAAACCAAACGTACACGACGACCTTGACGGGCCTGGATGCAAACCGAAAGAAAAGACGGTAGCGATCCGGCATACATTTCTTCACGCGCCGCCAGTTGCCATATTCGGCGCGCAACGTCTTACCCAACCTGAAATCGGCGTGGTTGGGATTAGCGGGCACTATGTGAACGATGGCCCGGTAAAGGGAAGCAAGTAATCGCGTTTTTGGGTGAGATTTGTAACGCGTCGGATCGCGTTGAGCGAGTGTCGCGACTACTCTCTCCAGCTCATCGAGCGCAGCTTTGAAGGGTTTGAAGTAAAAGAGCTGCCAACCGTTCTTGATCATAGGGCGGGCGCGATAATCATTCGGACTTAACGCCGGCCACGAGTTTGCCAATCCGTTTGAGCTGCGCCCCGTCAACGGGCTCGATCAACGCCGGATTGTGTGTCATTTGTTCCTCCAGGAACCTGAGAAACCCAAGCATGACCGGATCGACGGCCTGCTCGGTACGCAGAGCGCGTCGCCGTGGCGCAGCCGACAGCAGCACTTGACCATCGGTCAGCACGGTGGCTCGCACTGCGCCATTAAACTCAGGATGAGCCTTGAAAAACGCCGCGTCGAGCCGGATGCCCTTGGAATTGCCAACGGGCGTTACTTTGCCGTTGTACTGGCTAGCGCGGGCCGCATTCTCGGTCATGGAAGGCTCCAATTGTGCTTACACAAGTAGGCACATGGTAACGCTCTATGAGTGGGTCCGCAAATCGATCGCTTCTCAGTCCGCGCTCAGGGGCGTTGGTGCCGGGCTCTGGCCCTGTCCGCCATTTAGCCCTGGCCCGGGCGGCTCGTATGAGGTACAAAGCCACGTAGCATGGAGAAAGGCATGGCAACGAAGAGAACTCCCGGCGCCTATCGGCAGCTGAAGAACCAACATGCCGAGTACATTCATGCGGTCGAGACCTTGGGGTCCGCGGTGCGGCGCGCCGGCCCGCTCGACGCGAAGGTCGCTCAACTGGTACAACTGGGCGCCGCCGCGGCAATTCGTTCGGAGGGCGCAGTGCACAGCCACGTCAGGCGGGCACTGGAGCTCGGCGTCCCAGCAATTGAGATTCGCCATGCGCTGATCTCGGTCACGAGTACCATTGGATTCCCGACGGTCAGCGCTGCGCTAAGCTGGGCGGACGATGTGATCGGCGCATCAAGCTCACGCAAAAAACCGTCGCCCAACCGCAAACGGTAGACCCGACCGAAGTGTGCCTCGCGAGCGGCGCAGCGCCTGGGGTTCTGAGCGGCGTGATGGCAGAATCGCTCGAACTAACGCCGTAAAGCCGTTGGCGGTATCACGATTTCTCTGGCTTGGTCGTCCGTGTGTTGAGTACGAAAGTCGCCACGACCACAAGCAACACGGCAACTTGCGTCAGCAGTGTCTGCCAACTGGGATGAATGCCCAGGAAATCGATGCGTGGGATCGCGACTGGACTGGTGTGGATCCAGCCCGCTTCCTGCAGTCCGGCGACGCCCTTGCCGGCAAGCACCACAGCCAGCAATGCAACCAGTAGGGAACTCCACGCGAAGAATTGGCCGATAGGCAGCCTCGCGCTGGTGGAGAGGAGAATTGCGGCCAGCACGCCCAGCAGGGCCATGCCCATTGCAAGACCGGCGAGCAGCGACCAGCCATTGCCCTCGGTCCACAGCGCGGCATAAAACAGCACCGTCTCAAACACCTCGCGGTACACCGCGATGAAAGCCAGCGAGAACAGGAACCAGGCGGCACGCTTATTCAGCGCCGCAGACATTTTTTCATTGAGGTACGTCTGCCAGTGATCCGCAACGCTCTTTTGATGCATCCACATGCCCACACCGAGCAGGACGACGACAGCGAATAGCGACGAGAATCCCTCGGTCAACTCGCGGCTGGCACCGCTCACGTCAACAAGGTAAGTTGCCACGGCCCAGGTCACACCCCCCGCGGCCAACGCGGCCGCCCAGCCGGCGTGGACATAGGCCAGCACGTCTTGCCGCCCCGCTTTCTTGAGGAAAGCCACCATCGCCACAACCACCAGTAGCGCTTCCAGACCTTCGCGCAACAAAATCGTCAATGCACCGAAGAACGCTGCGGCATGGTCGTGCTCCGACGGCGCGAGCACATTACCCGCCTGGTCGAGCAGCTGCTGCAGCGATTGCTCCAACGCCCAAACATCCTCGATGCCGCCGGTAGCCACTTCGGTACGGTAAGCCAGCATGCCGGCTTCAATCTTTTCGAATAAGGCGCGGTTACGCGTTGCCAGCGCCGGCTCCACCGGCTCGAAGCCGTCGAGATAGGCCGACAGGGCTAACTTCACCGCTGCCGCTCGATCGCCAGCGCGCGCAGCGTCCATGCTTTGTGAGAGTTTTGCCTTCGCAATTGAAGTAGCGCTCGGCTTGTTGGTGCTCAGTGCCTGCGGATAAGAACGTAGGTAGGCGGTCACGGATCTCGCCGCCGATGCGTCAAGACGCTCCGCCAGTGCGTGCTCCGAGGTTTGCGTCAGCGCATCCAGCCCCGCCATTATCTGGCGTACGTTCGCGCTCGATTGCCAAATCTTGGCGCCTGCGGCCTTATCAACTTCGTTATAAGCCAAGGTGCCCACGAAGAACGCCAGTGCCCACCGGTCCTCTTCCGGCAGCACACCGAAGCTGGCCATTGCGGTTGCGTTGACGCCGTTGCTAATGATCTGATGCAGCGCGAGCAACGAGCGCTCGCGTGCTCGTAAGTGCTCCGACAGCGCGGTCGGCTTCGGATCCAGGTTGGCCGCAAGCGGGCCATCGCCATGACCCTGCGGCCCGTGGCACGTGGCGCATTGGGATTGGAACAGCTGGGCGCCGCGACGCAGATCCGGGGCGGCGGCGGGCGCGATGGAGAAGGGGTAGGCCTTCAGCACGCCGCTGGCTAAGCCATGCGCGAGTTGCGCCACGGCAGCTGGGTCCACCTTGTCGGCGATCGCTCTGCGCAAGCCTGCCGCCTGCGTTTGCAGCGCGGCTGTGGCGTCACGACGCGGCAACTCGCCCAGTTGTCGTTCCGCAGCGGTAGCGAATTCCTGCATCTCGGCGTACTCTGACGCCGAGAGTACGGCACCGTTCGATACCGCGCCGCCGTAGTCAATGGCGATGTAGTCCAATAACTGCCATGCCTGCTTGGTCTGAATCTCTGCGCTGAGCTCCGCCGCGTGCACCGCGGGGGCAGAGCTAAAGGCAACCACTGCGGCGAGGGCGACCAGTGCTCGAAGGAAAGGCAATAACGACACAGTAGGTAGTCCAACCATATTTAATGCGAACAATACTAATTCGCCTTGCGGCAGCCGAATGCAGTTTCTGGAGATGGTCCGCCCCAAATTGCCCTGATCCAACGGGCGTCACGCCGCTTCAACCCGCGTCACCCCTGCGCAGACGCTACGGGGGTACCCGTGGGGGTAAGCATTGCGGTCTGAACGAGAACCACCTTATCGCTCAGCTACTTACACGTGAGTTCGCGTCCAACCCAGGGAGCCATCCACAAAAACATGATATTTATCAAATTACTAGAAGAGTTTTTTGTAAGAGAACTTTAAGTAATTGTGCGGTAAATTCCATTGTGCCACTCAATCGTCCTGATCACGAGGCATGACGGGATCAATGCATACTCTCTCCTCTGCCTCGCGCGCTGCCAGCGCCAGCTTCCAGGGTATGAACCGGCAAATGAATCGACCCGCCGGTCAGAGCCAATTTGCCGAGTCGGAACCAGATGTGTAGAATCA
>JAYUFH010000494.1:0-1171 GCA_043738765.1 Pseudomonadota bacterium
TGCTATCTTGTCTGGTGCGGTTCTTGCTACAGGGGGAAGGGACACACCGAAACGAGGCTGGGCGTTGAACACACATAGTTTGCGCATACTGGAAAATCTCAATACCAGCGTGATGCTGGTTGACCAGCAGCTCGCCCTCAGGTCGATCAATCCCGCGGGGGAATTACTCTTCGAATTGAGCGCGCGCCAGATCGTGGGGCTGCCCATGAGTGAGCTACTGCCTGGCAACCCGCTGCTGATCGATGCCCTGCAGCAGGCGCTCGAAAGCGGCCATCCTTTTACCGAGCATGGCGTGCGTCTACTGCTTGCCGGCAAACGCGATATCACCATCGACTGCACCGTCACTCCCCTGCACGACGATCAGGGTACGAGTGAACTGCTGCTGGAGTGGATACCGGTGGATCGTCTGCTGCGGCTGGCGCGGGAGGAAAACATGCTCGACCAGCACACGGTCAGCCGCGCCCTGATCCGCGGTCTGGCGCATGAGATCAAGAACCCGCTGGGCGGCCTACGCGGCGCGGCGCAGCTACTGGAACGCCAATTACCCGAGAAGGCGTTGAAGGAATACACGCGCATCATCATTCATGAGGCCGACCGGCTGCGCAACCTGGTGGATCGCATGGTGGGACCGAACACACCGCTGAAGAAACAGGCGGTGAATATTCACCAAGTGTACGAACACGTGCGCAGCCTTATTCTGGCGGAATTTCCCGAAGGCATCGCCATTGAACGCGACTACGACCCGAGTATTCCGGAATTCAGCGCCGACCAGGAACAGCTGATACAGGCAGTGCTCAATGTCGTACGCAACGCGGCTCAGGCCCTCAATAACAACGGCATCATTACATTACGCACGCGTATTGAACGTCAATACACCATCGGCCAGCATCGCCATCGGCTGGCATTGCGTGCCGAAATCGAGGACAACGGCCCTGGCATAGACGAGGAACTGCGGGAGCACATCTTCTACCCCATGGTCACAGGGCGCGCCGAGGGCACGGGGCTGGGCCTGTCCATCGCCCAGGTCATTATTCATCAACACGACGGCGCCATCGAATGCATGAGCCGGCCACAACAAACCATATTCAAAATTCACATACCTCTGGGGAACGGACATGGCTAAGCAGGAAACAGCCTGGGTTATAGACGACGATGTGTCGATACGCTGGGT
>JAYUFH010000495.1:0-3255 GCA_043738765.1 Pseudomonadota bacterium
CCCATCGCCTGCGCCCGCTACGACGTGTACGAGAGCGCCATCACCCGCCGTCAGCGCCTGCAACTGGTCTGGCATGAAGACGGCGTGGACCACGCGCAGAGTGTTCTGCCGACGGACCTGGAAACACGGGCCGGCGAAGAATTTCTCATTGCGCGCGACGTCCACAACCATCCACTCAAAATACGCCTCGACAAAATCAGGAAAGTCATCCCGCTATGATCATCCATCGCTATTTAATCGGCGGCATGCTGCTGTGCGCGCTATCCCCGGCCCTGGCGCAGGAGACTTGTGACCGGGTCGAAGGCGTGCAGGTGCAGGTGCTCGGCTCCGGCGGACCGGAATTGCGCGACCATCGCGCCTCAAGCAGTTATCTCATCTGGCTGGACGGCAAGGCGCGGGTGCTGGTGGATGCCGGCGGTGGCGCGGCCCTGCGCTTTGGCGAAAGCGGCGCGCGGGTCAGCGACCTCGACGTGGTGCTGCTGAGTCACCTGCATGTCGACCACAGCGCCGACCTGCCGGCACTGGTCAAGTCATCCTGGTTCGAAGACCGCAGCGCCGACCTGCCGATATATGGCCCGGCCGGCAATAAGTTCATGCCCTCCACCGTGGGCTTTGTGCGCACGCTGTTCGATCCGGTGCGCGGGGCCTACCGCTACCTGGGGGACTTCATCAGCCCCTTGGGCAGGAATACCTACAAGCTCAGACCCTACGACGTGTCACTTAAAGACGTGTCGGTCAATCCGATCTTCAGTAACAAGCGGCTGCGCGTCTACGCCGCACCGGTGAACCATGCCCAGGTCCCGGCGCTCGCCTGGCGCATCGAGGCCCAGGGCAAACGCATCACCTTCAGCGGCGACACGAACGGCGAAGGCGGCAACCTGGAAAAACTGGCAAAGGATTCCGACCTGCTGATCGCGCACCAGGCTATCCCGGAGGATGCCGGGGTGGTGGAGCACAACCTGCACATGCCGCCCTCGGTCATCGGTCGTATCGCGCACGACGCCCGGGTGCGCAGACTGGTATTGTCCCATCGCATGTTACGCACCCTGGGCAAGGAAGACGCCTCCCTGGCGATGATCCGCAAGCACTACGATGGCCCGGTGGCCTTTGCCAACGACCTGGATTGTTACCGCCCCTAACTTGGAGTGCGGGAGCAAGCTCCAGCTTTGGCTAAAGCAGCGGCAAACCGCCGCACTCCATAAAGAGGCACGCAGCCACTCCATCCCCGGCACCCGTAGTTTGTAGGGTGGGCACCGCCCACCACACGGGGCGTCGATAGGCTTCCGTTGGTGGGCGGTGCCCACCCTACCGTGACTTGCTTAGCGGGTATGCGGCATCATCGATGGCATCGTGTTTGGCAACCGCCTGCTGGCATCCACCCTCCCCCGTGGATAATCGCTTTGCGCCGGGCGCTCGAACGGCATATAGTTTCGCCCACATAAATCTGCCACTTCTCCGATGGGGGACCCATGCCTGCATGCCACAACACCCTGACCTTGACCCTGCTCGCCCTCGCTGTGACGGCGTCCCTCGCGGGATGCGCCGCTAACCAGATCGGGCCGGCCGATCGCATCACCATCGACTCCGAACCGCAGGGTGCACAGGTGTTTGTCGCGGACAAACAGATCGGCGTCACACCGGTGGTGGTGGTGCTGGATGATGTCTTCCCCATGCACTGGACCTCGCGCACCAAGAAAGATGATGAGGGTTTCGCCTTTTACCGCCGCCTCGACACCCTCACGATCAAGCAGGCAGGCTGTGAAACCTATAGCGCCCAGGTGAACACCAACAACCTGGCGCACGATATCAAGATCGGCCTGAAATGCGACCCCAACTATAAACCGCCGGTTGCGGCCGCACCGCCGAGCAGCGCGCCCGCGCAACCGGCGGAGGCCAGCACCCTCGAGCAGCGCCTGCAACGCCTGGAGACGCTGAAACAAAAAGGCCTGATATCGGACGAAGAATATCGCACACAACGCCAACGCGTGCTGGGCGAAATCTGATCGGCGGGCATTATTGATGTTTTCGTAATACCTCGACAACTCACCCCAACCCAACCCTCTCCCGCCGGGGCGGGAGAGGGTTGGGTTGGGGTGAGGGTGGGCGTTAAGGGATCGGTGCTCGCTTATCGTCAAGCATTAATGTAAAGCTCAATAATGCCGTGTGCTGCAGCAATAATCTGACATAAAGCTGCAATACACGGCAGCGTTTTGCCCTTACTAAGGATCTCTGACAAAATAATTAACCGCCCAGACGCCATCTATAACAACCAAAATATTTGGCGCCTGAGCTCTTCAGCAGAAAATTCACGTCGTCAAACGCCCAGGCGCAAGCAGACAACCGTCACATTCTTGTCGCGTACGGCACAAGCCTCCCCTCCGCATCACCACTTGTCGGCAATCGACAGCCATTCGTTGCCTGCACGACTCGACACCCGGACGGCCCATGATAATCTTCCGCTACGGCCTGGGTCCGCTAGCACACCACCCGCTATCATCGTGCCCATGGCACCCGCCCCATCCGCGATGGCGCGCCGCCGCAACAATAATCAACAAATACCAGGAGGATATACCGTGAGTGAGTTATTTTCTGAGAACTGGCTGAATCGCTTCAAGGACGAATGGAACAAGGAACCGGAACTGGCCGGGGCATTGAAAAAAATCGATTTCGCCTCCGTCATCGCCTACGGCTTCGACGGCGAAGAAAAACCCCGCGGCGTCGTCAAAATTGAGAAGGGCGAGATCGTCGCCGCCCATCCCTACAGCGGCGAAAAACTCAACTGGGATCTGCGCGCCAGCGAGGACAACTGGCAGAAGTGGTTTGCCAAAGACGTGGGCATCGTCGGTATTGCCGCCGCCTACACCACGAGCAAATTGAAATTCGTCTCCGGCGACTATGCCGCCATGGTCAAGGATCCGCGCATGGCCGCTCCCTTCATCAAAAGCTTCGCGGTGATGGCACGCGCCTCGCGCTGATGACCCATGCAGTCCGGCACACCTTGGTGTGCCGTTGTTTCGCTCCTGTACCGGTGATAACCGCACTTCCAGCACACCGTCCCGGGCTTGATTCTCAAAAATACCCCCCAACAATCAAGCAATTTCCCCGCCCAAAACCAAAACCCAAAGCCCGCCTCAACCACCGCCTCCACCCACCAATCCCCCATAGCCGCCCCCAACCCCACCTGATACGATGCATCTATAAAAACTAAGGGACTGGAGTCAGGGGTGGTTCCGCAACCAGAACAACACGCCAGGG
>JAYUFH010000496.1:0-3255 GCA_043738765.1 Pseudomonadota bacterium
GCCCGGAATTGTCGCGTGGAGAGGTTAACTTATGTCGGAATACCTTACGAGCGGGAAATCACAGAGTGATCGTAAGTGTTAATGAAAAATAATTTCTCCATATAAATCAATAGTTTATGCGCTTCGAGGGATGTCGGCGCGAATCTTGCCTTTGTATCTAACAAAGTTCGCGCGTAGCAAAACTATGGGATTAAGAAGATGCAAACGGTAATGCTCAGTATCGCTTCCGGGTCGATTCAATTGGAAGTCCCTATTGCCAAGCAACAGGAGCCCATACATGAATATGAGTTGGCTAAGTTCCCAGCATGCGGACTGGGTGGGGGTATGTGGCGCATTCTTATGATCATGTGTGGCAAGGCGCTTTGCTACGTCCGAGCAGTTGCCGCATTCATGTTGTTGTGGCTCGCATCGACCAGTGCCTTTGCGGAGGACCTGACAACCACTTGGCGACTGATGACAACTACCAACGCTCCAGTTTGGCGCGGGTGGAGTTCCATGACTTGGGCTGCATCGCAGAACAAGCTAGTTATGTGGGGTGGCTCGGGTGCCATTTTCATGGATGACGTTGTTGGTCTTGACCCAGTGACGGGGGCATGGACTACTTATGACACACAGGTCAATTGTCCGGGCAATTCGTCATTTTTGCGTCCGAATGGTAGTGACGAGAACGGTGTGACGTATGACGCTTATAACGATTTGCTGTGGATTTACAACGGGGGTAGTGGATACAGGTGTGGCACAACCCAGCTAGTAGGTCGCATTGCTGGAGCAGGCACTACTTCGACTGCGATTGTCGACTTGACGCTCACAAGTGACGTTGACGACTATTACAAAGACTGGACTGTCCGTTTTGGCGGCACTTCGGTTTTTGTGACATCCTATGTTGCTGCGACCAAAACGCTCAATCTTGCGTTGCCGATGTCGATTGCGCCCGGCGTACCGTATGACCTTTTCGCTGACTTTGGCAGCGGCACATGGTCTTACAGCTTTGCTACCGGAAGCTACCACAAGCTGGCAACCCCCTACTGGGGATACACAGGCCTTATCCCGCCATCTCGTCGCAGCTCCGGCTTTGCCGCTGACGGTACCCGAGTTGTTCTCTTTGGCGGCGGTGATTTCCTGAATGATGTCTACTGGCTTGACCTTGCGTCGCAAGCGTATTCTCGTGCCATTCCGGCGGGGCTGGCGACGTCGCCACCGGCACGAGGACAATTTCCAAATCAATTTATCTATGACAGCGCAAGCGACCGCTTTGTGCTCTTTGGTGGGCGCTGTTATGAACCAGCTCGATGTAACTATCAAGGCAAGTTGGATGACACTTGGCTGTATGACGCCAACACAAATAGCTGGTCCAATGTGAGTAGCGCGATTCGTCCGCCGGCGCGTGATCAAGCTCAGATGTACTTCGACAGTCTGAATCGCGTGGTGGTCCTGTATGGAGGGTCCGGGACGGGGGGTGAGATCTTGAACGACTTGTGGACGTTCAACGTAAGCACGCAGCTTTGGACTCAACAGACCATGCCCTCTCCTAACCCTGGTGGTGTTTATCTGGGGCAGGTTGGTTATGCGTCAACAACCAACTGCGGTTACCTCGTTTACGGCAATAAGCAGGGAGCGACTCCTGCAACGGAAATTTGGGAACTGTGCTTGCGCTCGGCCAACGTAGCGCCGACGGCCAGCTTCACGGCCACGCCATCGAGCGTGACGGTGGGCGCTGCGGTGGCCTTGAACGGCACGGCCAGTGCTGACACGGACGGCACGCTGGCGAACTACAGCTGGAACTATGGGGATGGCTCGGCGGTGGTGAGCGGAGCGGCGCTGTCGAGCACGAGCAAGACCTACGCGGCGGCCGGGACGTACACGGTAACGCTGACGGTGACGGACAACCTGGGCGCCACGGGCGTGACCACACGCACGGTAACGGTGACGGCGGCTGGTGGTGTTGTAGAGACGGTGTGGTTGCAAGATGCACTGCCAGCGGGGGTTGGGCTGGGCGGCAACGAGCCATGGAGTTGGGTGACGGCCAACCCAGTTTCGTTTGCGGGGACGCAGGCGCACCAGTCGGCGCTGGCCAGCGGAATGCACCAGCACTACTTCCTGAACGGGACAACGAACTTTGCGGTCAACACGGGAGATACGCTATTTGCGTATGTCTATCTGGATCCAGCCAATCTTCCTGCGCAGGTCATGTTGCAATGGTATGACGGCAGTGGGTGGGAGCATCGTGCGTATTGGGGCAGCGCGAACCAGATTGGCTGGGGCGTGAACGGCACGGCCAGCGCCAGGCCGATGGGAGCGTTGCCAGCGGCGGGCCAGTGGGTGAGGCTGGACGTACCGGCCTCTCAGGTGGGACTTGAAGGAGCGACGGTCAAAGGCATGGCATTCACGCTGTATGGCGGGCGCGCTACGTGGGATCACGTCGGTAAGGTGGCATCTGGTGGGGCGGCCAACGTAGCGCCGACGGCCAGCTTCACGGCCACGCCATCGAGCGTGACGGTAGGCGCCGTGGTGGCCTTGAACGGCACGGCCAGTGCTGACACGGACGGCACGCTAGCGAACTACAGCTGGAACTATGGGGATGGCTCGGCGGTGGTGAGCGGGGCGGCGCTGTCGAGCACGAGCAAGACCTACGCGGCGGCCGGGACCTACACGGTAACGCTGACGGTGACGGACAACCTGGGGGCCACGGGCGTGACCACACGCACGGTAACGGTGACGGCGGCCGGCGGGGGCAGTGGTGTAGAGACGGTGTGGTTGCAAGATGCTCTGCCAGCGGGGGTTGGGCTGGGAGGCAACGAGCCATGGAGTTGGGTGACGGCCAACCCAGTACCGTTTGCGGGGACGCAGGCGCACCAGTCGGCGCTGGCTAGCGGAGTGCACCAGCATTACTTCACAAACGGCTCGGCTAATTTTCCGGTCAACACAGGCGACACGTTATTTGCCTACGTGTATTTGGATGCGGCTAATCCGCCAACGGAGGTAATGCTGCAGTGGTTTGATGGCGCCGGCTGGGAGCACCGGGCGTATTGGGGCAGTTCGAACCCGATTAACTGGGGTGTGAGCGGCACTGCCAGCGCCAGGCCGATGGGAGCGTTGCCGACGACGGGTCAATGGGTGAGGCTGGAGGTGCCAGCATCGCAAGTTGCGCTGGAAGGACAAACTGTGCGCGGCATCGCATTTACTCTGTATGGCGGGCGCGCCACGTGGGATCACGTGGGTAAGGTGGCCCCTTAAGTCGCAGGTCCTGGTACCAAG
>JAYUFH010000497.1:0-3250 GCA_043738765.1 Pseudomonadota bacterium
CCGCAGCCGCATCGCCGGTTATCGCGGGCACCGACGCACGATTCTGGTTGTCGACGATCAACCTGACCACCGGCACTGGCTGGTAACTGCGTTACAGCCGCTGGGCTTTCAAGTGAGCGAGGCGGCCGATGGCGTCGAATGTCTGCGGCAGGTTGGTGCGCAGACGCCCGATGTTGTGTTGATCGACCTGGTCATGCCAGAGATGGACGGGTTCGAGGCCACGCGCCGGTTGCGCGCTGACCAACGGACTCGCGGTTGCATGATAGTGGCTGTATCGGCCAACGCCTTTGCCGAGGATCGCGAACAGTGCATCGCCGCCGGCTGCAACGATTTCATTCCGAAACCGATAGACCTCGATGATCTGCTTGCGACACTCAAGGTGCAGCTCGGACTCGAATGGGTGCACGAAAGTTCCGCCCTATCCGACGATGAACAAAACAATGCGGTCCACCGCATGCCGGCCCCGCCGGCGGACCAGTTGCATGATCTGCTCGAAGTCGTGCGCATCGGCTATGTCAAAGGACTGCTGGAGAAGATCGAGCGGATCGAGCGCCTGGATGAACGCTACACCCCATTCGCGCATCTGCTACGGCGCCTGGCGCATGAGTTCCGACTGACCGAGATCACCGAAATGGTCCACGCACGACTGGAGGGCGGCCATGTCAACATATGAAATGGGCACAATACTGATCATCGATGACACACCCGCCAACCTCGCCTTCCTGTCCGACGCGCTCGACCAGGTCGGCTATAAAGTTCTGGTGGCGACCAACGGCTACAACGCCATCAAGCAGCTGCAATTGGTCACGCCTGACCTGATCCTGCTTGATGTCCTGATGCCGGGTATCGATGGTTTCGAAACTTGCAGACGGCTGAAAAGCAGCGGCCAGACCTGTGACATCCCGATCGTGTTCATGACCGCCCTCGACACGACCGATGACATTGTGCGCGGATTCGGACTCGGTGCGGTCGACTACCTTACCAAGCCGGTCAGCCACGCGGAGGTGCTGGCGCGGATAGCGACACGGCTGCGTTGTTCGCGCGCGGTCCGGCAGCTGCAAGAGGCGGCGGAAATCGGCGGCGAGGCATTTATCGCTCTCGGCGACGAGGCGCGCGTGACCATGATAGCTCCGCAGGCACAAGAGCTTATTATGGAGTACCTGGGGATAGACATCGCCGAAGGCACGTTGTTACCGGACCTGCTTCGGCACAGACTCGCTGTACAACGCGACACGGGCATTCCTGACCCGCACGCGGCACGCCCGCCTTGGGTTATAGAGCACCATGGAAAACGATTGACCATCAGCGCAACCACCTGTATCCGAAGCGGTCGATCGCTGCTGGTGCTCGATGAGCAGTCGATGCGGGAGCCGTCCCCGGAGGCACTGAGCGCGGCATTCGGACTGACTCAGCGTGAAGCAGACGTGATTCTGTGGATAGCCAAGGGCAAGACCAATCGTGATATCGGGTTGATACTGGGCATGAGTCCGCGCACCGTCAACAAACACCTGGAACATATTTACGTCAAGCTCGGCGTCGAGACCCGCACTGCCGCGGCCAACAAGGTCGGTGTGACGCTGAATTGAGACGCAACCCGTGCCCAGGCGATGGCTGCACACCCACCCCCTGCCGGACGCCACGCTTCACGCACCCGCCGACTAGCGGGATGGATAGCGGGCCGGAAATGATCGCTGCTTAAACGCGCGCCTGAAAGTGTTATGGAATGTGGCCGTGGTGCTCCGCAGTCGGCTACCGACCGATAACTCAATAGAATTCATCTGTACCGCAATCAACAACCATGAACCGCTATTCCGCGCTAAATGCGCGCACGGTCATTGTTATTTTGCCGTCGCCTTGTTATTCACCAACAGCACTTCCGCCTGGGCGCCTAAATAGACATAGGCGCCAAGACCCACCAGCAATCCTACCGCCGTCAGCATCATCCACACCGCCGGCATGATGGACAGGGATTCGTTCAGCGCCGCCTTGAACATCATCAACAATGCCTCGATGGAAACGGCGATCAGAATCGCGGCGATGAAACGCGTTATGGTGCGGCGCGTTGAGCTGTGGCGGAAGATGTCCTTGTGCATCAGGACCTCTTCTTCCAGGATGGTCTTGCCCAGATCGAACACCGCCAGACCGAGCGTGAGAAAGATGATCACGCCAAACGGCTTGAGCTGAATGCTGGCGCGGTCACTGTCCGCGTGGAACAGCGTGGTGATCTCGTGAAACGCCGAGAGCAGCAACAGGCCTACCACGATGAACAGGCCAAAGACTATCGTGCTATAGACCACGCGAAACACCGGCACAAAGCGTTTGCGCAGCGTATCACCCATGAGAAATTCCACGGTACCGGCCAGGTCGATATCCAGCACGATAAATCCTGGCACACTGCCATCGACATCGCGCCATTTCAGCACCGCGGATATACACAGCTTGCGGCTGGCGGTCGATAAATACGGTTCGGTCACCACCACCGTATCCATGTCACGCGCCAGCAGGAAGTACGGGCGCTGGCTGCGATCCTGGCCAGAGCCGGAGACGCGCGCGGCCTCGTGCCTCGGGGAGCAGGCGACATTTTCACTCGACTGGATGCCTTTTTCATCCAGCGTGTAGAGCAGATCGACAAACGGATAGCGTGAGGCGATATGGCACATGGCCTCGCGCATGGCCATCGGCTGCGTGAACAAATCCGACCGCCCGATGCCCGTGAGTATCGATGCCAATAATTCACGGATGGCCGTATGACATTCATGGTAACGATCTATCGTGGAGAGATAACTTACCGCTGACATGGATTCTTCCTTGATGGAGTAGAGGCTACTTGTGCTTAAAGTATTGCACGATACGTACCAGGGTGACGGGGAAACTGGAAATCCAAGCACTAACAGCGTGTTATTACGCCGGACAAAAAAATGTATTCGATGCGGGTGCGCACAACCTGTGCAAGCCGGGGTCGCGCTGCCTGTCCCTGGTGCAGGCAAGCAGACCTTGGCGCATGCGGCCGCGGGCCGCGGACGGCACGGGTCGCTTCGTGGACAAGGATGATGGCTGTACGACGAGATGGCTGTTATCACTCGAACTCGCGCTTCGAAGGGACCACCCGTGCGTTTCCCCAGGGACACGAGGAACGAAAAAACGCCCACTGTCTAGCGTCGCGCCGAACACCATTCCTCCCCGGTCATTCCATCGGTACTTCACGCAACAGCCCCAGCGACCGGCCCTTGAGGGCGTAGGCCGTCTCGGG
>JAYUFH010000498.1:0-1160 GCA_043738765.1 Pseudomonadota bacterium
ACCATCACGCCGTCCCCGTCCACGACGGTGGGGCAGGATTTGTTCATCGATGGCATCCTGGCCGGCAACGGTTCGCTCGCCGTCGGCGGCGGCGGCACCGGCAAGGTCATCCTCACGAACAATGGCAATACCTACACGGGCCAGCTCACCTCGACCGCTTCGGGCAATCTCCAGCTCGCCGGTGCCATTGCGAATTCCACTGTCCTGGCGCTTGCCGACCTGGTCGTGAATTCTGGCGCAAACGGTCTCACGTTTGGAAGTGCGGTGACTTCCGCGACGGTCGGCTCTCTCTCGGGAGGTGGAAATTTCAACCTCCAGAATACTGCCGGCACGAATCTCGCGGTCGCCCTCACGGTCGGTGGCAATAACAATGCCTCGCTCACCTATACCGGCGTCATGTCGAATTCCGCAGTGGGCATCAATGGCAGTTTCATCAAGACTGGCAGCGGCACACTCATCCTGACCGGCCTGAACACCTACCGCGGCACCACCACGGTGAATGGCGGCACATTGCTGGTGAATAACAACAGCCTGACGGGATCCGTCACTGGGTTCGGCAGCGTGTCAGTGACCGGCACCGCGACACTCGCCGGCAACGGCGTCATCCAGGGAACCGACAACGTCACCGCCGGTGCAATCACATTGGGCACGGGCACCTTCCTCGATCCGGGCATTTCGACGGGCGCATTTGGCACGCTCCGTTTCGGAGTCCAGACAGCCGCCGCCGTGAGCACCACGCTCACGCTCAGCGCGAACAGCACCTACCGGTTCGATGTGGGTGCCGGTGCGAGCAGTTTCGATCGCGTCATCGTCGCAGGCCCTGCGAACATTATTAGCGGGGCGAAGCTGGCCATCACTGCCGGCACCACGCCCGATCAGGGCACCTATACCTTGCTGAGCACGACTGGCGGTGTGGCAGGCACGTTCGGAGCCAATGTGACGGGCACCCCGGCGAGCTACAGCGTGGTGTACACCGGCACCACCGTGGATCTGCAGCATTTCTCCACGATTGGGTCTGTCACGACCCCGTCCGGCTTGCAGGTCATCAAGGGCGCATCGGTGCCCTTCACCGTCACCGTGGCGAATTCCGCGCCTGCGGACAGCACGAGCCTCTCCTTCTTCGCGACGGCCGGGACGAATACCACCGGCACCGTGGCCTC
>JAYUFH010000499.1:0-8554 GCA_043738765.1 Pseudomonadota bacterium
CTTGTCTTTACGTTTAGTTTGATAACGTAGTTCCATTCGCCATGAAACTTGTTGCGTTCCAGATAGATTGATACCTTTATTTATTTACAGTGCCTAAGGTTTTATTATCGTTGACGAACTTTATTGCGGCTGAATCCACCAACCCTTTTCCTTTAGCGATCTTTTTTGCCGTTACGCTATCAATGCCACATGCGATCATGTCGTTGGTAATGGATATTTCGGTTCGTTCCTTCATATCATACCCTGACCCCAAGGTGACGCCACTGGCACCTCCAGGCCAATACAATATGTCACTGAAGTTCTTTTGCGACTCATGACTATAAATAAACTGCACACCTTTCTCCGAAAGGTGAAACTGCGACGCGGGACGCGAAGACTGAAATGACGGTATCGTCGTGCTCGCAAAAGCGGCGGCGCGTAAACCCGCTGCGCCGTTTGTCGCGTATAGATCATTGAGCAGACGAGATGCCGTTGAGGGGATGTTGGTTGCGTCGGTGACCCCCAGCGCACTCAAGGTCTTGGGGCCGGCAATGCCATCGGGTAACAGTCCTTTCCGATACTGAAATGCGCGCACTGACTTGTCCGTCTCGTCCCAGAAAGAATTATCCAACTTGATACGATAGCCAGCGGCAATCAGCTTTACTTGAAGTTTACCGACTTCTTTGCCGCGATCCCCTTTGCGCAAAGTCTTCATCTAAAAAATCCTTTTAAATAGTGGGCAGGAAGCATATTGCTCCAATTTTGCATTAGCAATCAGGTTGGGCCACAGTGGTTTCAGTTTTGTGGATGACGGGGGTTTTTGCGCAGGGCAGTCAGCATACAACCATTGCCCTGGCATATTATCCGTATAATTTGTTTAAGCCGAGGCCGGACCCGTGTCCGGCACAGCGCGGGGCGTTGATATTATCGACACGCGGGCATTTGAGGATATGATCACGCCTGGGGAGACACGGGCATTACGGAGTGGCGTGGTTTTGTCGAAAAACATCCAGCACAATCATCAGAAGAAACGCTATGCGCGGTGGCTGCCAGCCGGGCTGGTCTTATTGTTTTTTTTACACGCCACCGCCGCCGTGGCAGACCAGGACACGGCCGACGATGCCTATCTGACAGGTTACCTGAGTGCCCTGCTGGAGAGGCAGTTGCTGTGGAATCCCGGGAGTTTTCGCGTCGAAACCCATGCCGGTATCGCCAACATCATTCTCTACACGGACCAACCGGGTCGTGTGCGCGCGGCGGAAAACGCCTTGGCCGGGGTCGAGGGATTACGCGGCCTCCAAGTGCGTGTGCAGTCCGCCGGCGTGGCCGGTGCTCTGTCCTACTCCGCGCAGTATCCCATCGGCGATCTATTTCCAACCCTGCTGGCCGATCCGAAAACGCTACAAAATTCCTTTTCCATCGTGCGCGCCCGCACTGCCACCCTCCGCCTGAATGCCGCCCTGGTCGGTATCGGTGGCGATTTCGGCTTCTACCGGTGGCGCGGAAAATCCGCTGCCTACGAATGGCAGATGGGTATTTTTGCCGGCGTACTTTCTCAATTTAATCTGGACACGCCCTCGAAAGACCTGGTCAACACGGATTACCTGATTGGTTTTCCGCTGACCTTCCGGCGCGGGACTTACTCCGGCAGGCTGCGCGTCTTTCACCAAAGTTCCCATCTGGGAGATGAAACCATCCTGCGCGGCACGGCTCCGCCCCGTGTCGATGTCGATTATGAGGCGATCGACCTGTTACTCGCCAAGGACATCGCGGGCTGGCGCGTCTACGCCGGTGGCGAATACATATTCCGCCGCACCCACATCGACCTGGATCGGACAGCGCTGCTGGCGGGCGCGGACTACCGTGGCCGTCACGATGTCCTGTGGCGCGCGCGCCTGATGGGCGGGGTGTATACGCGCTGGCTGCAACAGCGCGATTGGGCGGCTGGCACCAGCCTTAAGATCGGTCTCGAATTCGGCCAACCCCAGCCGATGCGTCGCGGTTCCCGCCTGATGTTGGAGGCCTACAAAGGTTACGCTCCCTTCGGGCAGTTCTATACGGTCGACGTCAGCTATTACGGTCTGGGGTATTACATCGACTTTTGATGACCGCCGCCATGGCATAGGGGCGTACCGCCGCTTTACGCGTCGATGTAAAGTGTTCGCCACGCACAAGGGGTTTATGCAAGAATCGGCGTGGCGAAACGGCGTGGCCGGCCATCCGGGCTCCCGCTCCGGTTTGAAAGCTATCTTCCCGGTGGATCCAATGAAACCAACCATCATCGCGCTGTCCCTGATCGTCGTCGCCTCGCTCGTGTTCGCGCTGTTGCGCCCGGGCACAAGACCTGTAGCACCTCCGCAGGCGGCGGCGCCTATTGAAAATCTGCCGTGGCAGATCGAGACGCTGGCCGATGGCGGCTCAAAAGTATTCGGCCTGGTACTCGCCCAGAGCACCCTGGGCGAGGCGCGCCAGCGCTTTGGCCATGACATGGAGATCGCGGTGATTGCGTCTCCGGGTGAACCGGGCGCCCTGGAAGCGTACTACCTCCATTTCACCGCCGGCGTGCTCCAGGGAAAAATGATCCTGGTCGCCATGCTGGACCAGGCGGGGGTGAAGCAGATGCGTGAACGCGCCATCAAGTCTGAATTTATGGACAGCACCACCCGCAAGTTCATCTTGCATCCGGACGATGTCACCCTCGCCTATCAAGCCCCCATCGGCAGTATTACCTTCATCCCCGACGCCCATTTCGACGCCGATACCGCCGTCAAACGCTTCGGGGAACCCGAGGTCCGTCTCCGCAGCAGCGAAACCATGGAGCACTTCCTCTACCCGCAAAAAGGCCTGGACCTGCTGCTCGACACCCAGGGCAAGGAGGTATTGCAGTACATAGCACCTCGCCAATTTGCCCGTTTGCGCGATCCCCTGGTGAAAAAGGCGTTGCAGGAAGCGGGGCAGAGACCCTAGTTCTACATTCAGCGCGTAATCCGCACCCGCTGGCGGGTGGCGGGAAACCGACAATACCGACCACCCAAACCCCACAATTCCCACCTCCGTCGGCCAGTGCTCAGGGGCAGACCGATAGACCCACCACCTGACGAACCTGGGCTAACCGTCTGATATTCAGATAAATGGATTAGCGGTTTTTTGCTACGTGCAGGTATACTTTTTCTTAAGCGAGGTATCCGGGCAGGCCGCCCATGATCCCGCTGGTTACTCGGCTCAACAAGAAAAGGGGATATGTCATGGAACAACTTGCGCTTAAGGATATCTTCGCGCGGATGCTCAGGCACAAAGGAGAAAGCTCACAGAACGTCGAGCCTTCCAGCAACGCCACCATCCTGATCGTCGACGACTCACGCACCATCGTGCATGCCTTCAAAACCCAGCTGGCCGCAGCGGGCTATCAGACCCTGACGGCGTTGGATGGCTTAGAGGCAGTGGCCACCGCCAAGGCCCGTCTGCCCGACCTCATTCTTATGGACATCGTCATGCCGAATATGAATGGCTTCGAAGCCACGCGTGTATTGGCCCACGACGCCAGAACCTCCGACATCCCCGTGATCATTGTCAGTGGCACCGATCAAGCCACGGATCGCGCATGGAGCGTACGGGTTGGTGCCAAGGGGTTCCTCGCCAAGCCGGTACACAAGGACTTACTCCTCTCCACCATCGCCACTGTGCTTACCCAATCCCGTCGCGCGAAGGCACGGATTGTTGCTGAACAGACTGCCCGATCGGGTGTCGACAATGGCTGACGCAGACCCGCTCCCTGTCCAGGAAACGTCGTAGCTACGTACAGGCGTTACACTGTCGGATAGCAGTAATACGAGTCGGCCTTGCCGCTCCCTGTCTTGACGCAACAGTAATGACATCCTTGATAACAACCAAAACCAGAAACAGCGCAGTCCCTCAAAAATAGTTCCGTGTCCCTAAGCGAAGGACGTCGCGCAACCCATATAGACATGAAACTGTCATGAACACATAGCTACACTAACTCCTTAGCTCTACCCGCAGCAGAAAAAATACCGTCACACTGACCCTTTTGATTTTCCACGACGAACTGTTTGTATAACGCGCCGAGTGGCACCTTATACGGTTCTAAATATTTGCGAAGCTCTTACAATGCCGGGTTGGCGTAACGGGTAAGGAAAACCCATTAGCATTTTATTATTTATGTCTCTGTTGGAATCTCTCAAAAGCATCGGCGATGACCGCGCAAAGACATTCCAACGGGTGCATGCAACAAAGCATTACGCCTACATCACAACATGGAGAATCTCATGAAAAGGAAGCAAGGTGGCAGTGAAGTATCAGTTCGCGTTTTACAGCAAACCCAATGGCTGGCACGCATGGCTTGCGCCAGCCCATATGAAAAAGAGTTGCGCCGCTTCCCACGCAAGGCGATCAGCATGCATGTCAGCTTGAATCAATGCATGACGTGTTATGGCAGTGGTTCCATTCGCGATTTGAGCATGCACGGTGCGTTTATCGAGATTGTGCACCAAGGACTCGTCCTCGGTATGGCGGTGCAGGTTGGATTCCCTTTCCTGTTTGCCGGACTGCCTATCGAACGGCGACTGTCGGCGCGTGTACTGCGTGCCGAGCCGGATGGCGTGGCGCTACAGTTCAGCCAATACAATCCTGAGTTCTATTCCGACTTATTCAGTTTGCTCGCAGCGGATTTCAACGACTGAACATTGAACAGGCCGGCGCATGACCACCATGTGCCGGCCTGCTTTCATTCAGGATCCTAACGTATGGCCCGTCCACCCCGATACCGGCTATCGGGGCTGCCGCAGCATGTGCTGCACCGAGGCAGCCCCGGTCGCACGTTGTTCGGTGACGATCAGGATTATCGCTTTTTTCTCGATAGCCTCGCTGCCAACAGCCAGCGTTACCGTTGCGCACTGCACGCCTATGTGCTGATGCCCGACTACGTGCATCTGTTACTGACTCCGGAAACCCCGGACGGCGTGGCACGCCTCATGCAAGCCACCGGGCGGCAATGGTCACACCACTATAATCGGTCCAACCAACACGCGGGCAGCCCATGGGCCGGGCGATACAAGTCAACGGTCGTCGAGGCGCAAACCTGGCTGCTCGCCTGTTACTGTTATATAGAGCAGACCCCGGTGCACGCCGGCCTCGTCAGCTCGCCCGGTGAATACCTCTGGTCGAGCTACGCCACCCACGGCCTGTGCCAGCCGGACCCGCTGATTCTCGATCACCCGGTTTACACCGCCCTCGCCGCCGATGCGCAGACACGCTGCATGCAGTATAGGAAGCGCTGCCTCTCGCGCATGGATGAATCAACCCGCGGAGTCATCGCGGAAGCAACCAATGCCGGATGGGCCTTGGGCAGCGAGCAGTTCCAGAATGACATCGAGAGATCGATCCACCGGCGGGTACGACCGTTGCCGCGGGGCGGCTATCGGCGCCGGTCAAGTGAGTAAAAACCCCGCGACCCGCAGCCAGCGCGATAGGACTTTCCGGTCGCGCGCACGGTGGGCGACGCCCACCCTGCCTAAGGCACGATAAAGTAAAAGTAGTTTGGAACCTGAACTATCGGCCTACCAATGGGCCAGCAGACGCCCCTTCTCCACCTTGTGGTCGAACTTGGTCAGCGGACGGTTACCCTTTTCGACGCACTCGCCGGTGGTAATATCGAACGCCCAATGGTGTTTGGGGCAGGTCAGGCGCGTGCCCTCCAGGGCCAGGTGCGGGATGTTGGTGACCTGGTGAGGGCAGCGGCTGTCGTACACGCTGATGGCGTCGCCCTCGCGATACACGAACAGGCTGCGTCCATCGCTATCGACATTATGCATTTTAGCCTCGGGCACATCCGCTGCCGCCATGAGGTCGTGCCAACGGGGCTTGGCATCCAGATTCTCCGGACGGAATTCGGGGATGTCCATATCGACCAGGATATCCATGGCCCACACGATCTTCGCCAGACCCAGTGCCGGAAAGGCCATGAGCAGCGCATCCAGCACCTCGTGCGGCGTGGCGCCATCGCGCAGCGCGCGCGGCAGGTACTGACGAAAGCCGCCTTCCGTCTGGGCATACACCTTGGTGATCACCGAAATCAACGAGCGGGTTTTGGGATCGAGATGTTTACCCGTCTCTTTCATGAATTTGAAATACGGACCCATGGCATCCGGGCGCGCCTTCAACAGATAATTCAGTGCATCACTCATTGCAACACTTCCTCTTCAGTCACTACATTGATCGATTTGGTTAGACTAGAATAGTCTGCCACGTCTAGGCAAGCCCGCGTGGAACGTGGAATTACCTGCTGACGATTGACGGCCCCGGGGATGCCGTACACACTGGGGCGGTCCGGTTATTAGAAAATGGCCTGCTGAATTGATCTTAAACGAAAAAAACGGCGTGGCCGGTCGTGCCATTCACAGGTTCGCCCGACAGGATAGGGAGACAGCCCCCGTTTCCCAGGGGTGACAACGACGAGGAGTGTTACGCATGCATCTTCTGGATGTACTGTCGGGCGAACTGAAGCCCCTCACTTACGACACCCGCTCCATCCTGATTTTGAACAGCAAGGGGGGTTGCGGTAAAACCACCCTGGCCACCAATCTCGCCAGCTACTATGCCAGCAAGGGTTCGCCGGTGGTGCTGGCGGACTTCGATCCCCAAGGTTCCAGCCTGGCCTGGCTCGCGGCGCGCACCGACAACCAGCCGCCCATAGGCGGATTGGCGGCGTGGAAAGACCCCCTCTGGGTCCCACGCGCCACCGAGACCATCATCATGGACATGCCCGCCGGCCTGCGCGGCAAATCATTAACGCGCCTCATGCGACGTGCCCAGACCGTGATCATTCCGGTACTGCCGTCGCCGGTGGACATGCGCGCCGCGGCGGATTTTATCCAGGCGCTGCTGGCGGAACACCAACGCGCAGGACTGCCATCCAAGCTTGCGCTCATGGCCAACCGGGTGCGGGAAAACACCCGTGCCTATGAAAACCTGGATGAGTTTCTGAGCACCATCAAGCTGCCGTTCATTGCGCACCTGCGGGAGAATCAGAATTATCTGACGGCGGCGGAACGCGGAGTCGGCGTCTTCGAGTTGGGCACAGCGTCCGCTGCTACCGACGTGGAGCAATGGCAACCCCTGATCAAGTGGCTGAAGGCCAAGCGCAGCCGGCCGGCTGTGTCCTGAAACCGATTCTTGCTGCGCGCTGCCGGTTACTCGAATCACCAGGACTAGCCGCTTGCGTAGGGTGCGTCCCACGCACCATTCCGAAGTCAAACAATGACAGTGCATGGGACGCACCCTACGTGATAGGTCAGGCAAGCAAAGTGTGTGTGCCATGGGAAATCAGACATCGGGTCCGATAAATCAACCCGCCAAAGAGGCCACCTTATCCTCGATGGACAACAGCCGCAGCACCTCGTCGCGCTGCTTCACGGTGTCGTCGTAGCCGAGTTGCATCAATTCCTGGCAGTAGGGCTTCTCAAACAACAAATAGCTCAGCAGCTCGCCGCCGCCCCGCCGGTAGGCACCCAGACCGCGCAATAAAATACGCATCGGCCACGGGAAGTGGCGTTTGTGGCGCTCGGCGATTTTTCGTACATCCTGGCTGGGGGAAATAAGCAGTGATTCAATCGGTCTCAAGGCCGCCTCGCGGTTTTCCGTTTCCGGGTGGCTGGTGGGGAAACGACGCAGGGTTTCATTGATACGCTGCATACGTTCCATATCCGCCTCAAGGGCATCGAGGAAGATGCTGCTCAATATGTGGCCGCCGATCTGCGCGAGGGACGGATACTCCGCCGGCTGGTTGTTACGCTCCGGTGGCTTGTAGCCTTCCTGACGCGCGCCGATCACCAACAGGCGCTCCGCACCAAGATGGATCGCCGGGCTCAGGGGTGCGATCTGGCGCATCGAACCGTCACCGAAATACTCACGGTTAATGGGCACCGCCTGGAAGACAAACGGAATGGCCGACGAGGCCATCAAATGATCGACGGTGATCTCCGTGGCGCTGCCCACCCGGGTCGAACGACGCCACGGAGTAATGGTGGAAACGCCCTGGTAGAACGTGACCGATTGCCCGGAACCGTAACCGGAGGCGGCGATACTGATGGCGTGCACCAAGCCGGCATCGATGGCGGACTGGATGCGGTCGAAGGGCAGGTGCCGCTTGAGCAGATGATACAGGGGTGTACGGTCCAATAACGCTACCGGGTTGCGTTTACCCATGCCGCCGAAAAACAAGGCCACCCACCAGCGCAACCAGTTCTTGGTCATGCCCAGGAGGTCTGAGCGGAACACGTGGTCGACGCGGAAATTACCCCATACCCTTTCCAACCGGCGCACCGCATGCTGGAAATTATGCGCATAGGCCGCCACCGCGGCGGAATTGATGGCCCCGGCGGACGCGCCGCAGATGACGGCAAAGGGATTGGGGCTGCCCGGGGGCAGCATTTCCGAGATCGCCTTGAGCACACCCACCTGGTAGGCGGCGCGCGCGCCGCCGCCAGACATGATGAGACCGATTTTTGGTTTGTTCTTATTCATTTCGGGCCCTTGCCTGTAGGCAGGATAGACAACTTAT
>JAYUFH010000500.1:0-8550 GCA_043738765.1 Pseudomonadota bacterium
CGTAAAAAAAGGCAAACAAGCCCAACATCCGCCGCAGCTTGATCAATGCGTTGACACCCGTGATCCGGCGGAGCGGCGTGATGCCGAGGGTGATAAGCAGAAACACCAGCGTCCAGGTGCCGGTGGAATGGGTGATGACCTCGATGGGATTGGCGCCGAGCGTGTCCCGATACCCGTCCACGGCCAGTAGCGCCAACGGCACCAGACACAGCGGAAACAACGCGAGCTTAAACCATTTCATGCGGCCGGCACCCAACTATCAAAAGTTTTTCTTGAGATCCATACCACGATAGAGCTGCGCCACCTGCTCGGCGTAGCCGTTGAACATCAGGGTCTTGCGTTTGCTGAATTCCCCGATACGCCGCTCGCGCGCCTGACTCCAACGTGGATGATCCACCTCGGGGTTCACGTTGGAATAAAAACCATATTCTTCGGCATTGGCGCGTGTCCAGGAAGACACCGGCTGTTGCTCGACAAAACGGATACGCACGATCGACTTGATGCTCTTGAAGCCGTATTTCCATGGCACCACGAGGCGCAGCGGTGCGCCATTTTGATTGGGCAGCACTTCGCCATACAGGCCGACTGTCAGCAGCGTCAGGGGATGCATGGCCTCGTCCATCCGCAGGCCCTCGGTGTACGGCCACTGCAATACGCGGGAACGCTGTCCCGGCATCTGCTGCGGATCATTCAGGCTGGTGAATTCGACATACTTGGCGCGACTCGTTGGTTGCACGTGTTTGATAAGTTCGCCGAGGGAAAACCCCACCCAGGGGATGACCATGGACCAGCCCTCGACACAACGCAGCCGGTAGATACGTTCTTCCAGCGGGCTCATGTGTATCAGTGTGTCGATGTCGTAGGTCTTGGGGTTTTTAACCTCGCCCTCCACGGCCACTGTCCAGGGACGGGTGCGCAGGGTTTGGGCGGTCTTCGCGGGGGAATATTTGTCGGTACCGAATTCGTAGAAGTTGTTGTAGCTGGTGATATCCTGCAGACTGCTCGGCGTTTCCGCCACGCTCAGCGGACTCTTGCGCAGATCGGTGAAACGCTTGACCGGTGGCGTACTTGCCATGCCAGGCAGGGCCAGGCCCGTGGCCAGGGCAGCCACGCTGCCCAACAGAAACCGGCGACGGCCTTGGTAAGTGGTTGGGTCAGTGATTTCTGAAGCCAGGATATCCGCGGGTTTTTTTATCAGCATGGTCGATCTCGTGTTGTGCGCGCTGGCGCCACCGGGTGGTGTGTGCCTGATGCCCATTCGACCTGCCGCAGGCGGCGGGGTTCGGGTGCGCTGCTGAGAGCTTAGACGACTGACCCATGGAAATCCTTACATAAGGCGGGAAAACCACCGGAGATAGGCATTCGTAGGGTGGGCACTGCCCACCAGCGGAGAACATCGGCGCCCCGTGTGGTGGGCGATGCCCACCCTACAATACTGGGAAAACAACACGGATAAACGCGTCAGGGGCACTACCAGCTGAGATAAGCGTAGCCTTTCTGCTGCAATTCCATGATGTCTGCCGCACCCACCTCGACATACGTGGCAAAAGGCAGAACGTCCTTGTCTGTCAGTCCCAGGGCCGTCAGGGTGTTGCCACAGGCATGGAACCCCACCCCATACTGACTGAGGCTCACGATCTTTTCGCGTATCTCGGCGGACACCGGGCGGCGCGGTTTCTTGAGCAAGATGTGTATCCCCGGGCCAAAGGCGGTCACTACGATTTTAATGTTGTCGCCGTATTTCCGCAGCATGGCGCCGACCGAGAAGATCACGTGCTGCTGATACTCGGCATCCGCTTTATTGAACTGATAGACGACGAAATTTTCCGGCGGGTCACCGGGGAAACGCAAACCCTTGTCCCGGGTAGCAGGCTGATCCGGCTTGGTCTCCTGTGCGTGCGCCTCGGTGGCCAGGAGCATGCCGCCACCGACCGCCGCCAACCGGCCAAGTAGTCTGCGGCGGCCCATGCTGATCGATTCTGATAACTTCAGCCATCGGTGCATTAAAGTATCCTTACCCTGAGGTTGAGGTGACGTTACCCAAGAGAGACGTCGTCGCCAACGGCTTTATTCCCAGGCAACAGCAACGTCTCAGCCGAGAAAACTTTTGAGCTTGTCCATCCAGGACTGCTCGCGCGGGCTGTGGCGGGCGCCACCTTCCCGCGTGATCACGCCAAATTCCTCAAGCAGTTCCTTCTGGCGCTTGGTCAGATTCACCGGGGTCTCGATGCTGGTGTGACAGTAGAGATCTCCGACATGACCGTTACGCACGTTGGTGACGCCCTTGGCACGCAGGCGAAAGACCTTGCTGGTTTGCGTACCGGCGGGAATCTTGAGACTGGCGCGCCCATCCAGTGTCGGTACCTCAACGTCACCACCCAGGGTCGCTGTAGCGAAACTGATAGGCATCTCGCAATGCAGATCATCGCCCTCGCGCTTGAAGAGGGCATGGGGCTTGAGGCGTATCTGTACATATAAGTCTCCGGCAGGTCCGCCGTTTTCGCCCAACTCGCCTTCCCCGGCAAGCCGGATCTGGTCACCTTCGTCCACCCCCGCGGGCACTTTCACCGATAGGGTCTTGGTGTGTTTGACCCGGCCCTGACCGTGACACTCGGTGCACGGGGAGGTGATCACCTTGCCGCTGCCGCGGCAATTGGGGCAGGTCTGCTGGATGGAGAAAAAACCCTGCTGCATACGCACTTGACCGTGACCGCCACAGGTGCTGCAGGTACTGGACGACGTACCGGGTTTGGCACCCGTGCCATGGCAGGTGTCACAGGCCTCGAGGGCCGGCACGCGGATACGCATTTCGGTGCCGCGCACCGCCTCCTCCAGACCAAGCTCCAGGTTGTAACGCAGATCGGCGCCACGGAAGGCCTGGGCCCCACCACGCCCGCGTCCACCCGCACCACTGAAGATGTCGCCAAACACATCGCCGAAAATATCGGCGAAACTGCCCCCCCCGGCGCCCTGAAACCCGCCGGCACCGGCGCGCGCGCCCGCGGCCATGCTGGGGTCCACGCCCGCATGACCGAACTGGTCGTAAGCGGCACGCTTCTGTGCATCGGTCAGGACTTCATAGGCCGCGTTCGCCTCCTTGAATTTGGCTTCGGCGCCCTTGTCGTCCTTGGCCGCCCGGTCGGGATGATATTTCATCGCCAATCGACGGTACGCTTTCTTGATCTCCGCCTCGGGGGCATTGCGTGCCACACCCAGGACTTCGTAGTAATCCCGCTTTGCCATACTGCCGCCTAACTATTGATTTAGCTGAATGGAACGTCGAAAACACTGCCCTGCCGGCGTCGCACAATTATGGGCACCTCAAAAAATCAATAAATGTAGGGTGGATTATACCCAGAGGGCACACGAGCGCAGCGAATCCACCAAGCAGTTATGATTTTGTTGGGTTCGCCGCTACCGCGGCTTAATCCAACCTACATAAAAACACAACTTTTGAGGTGCCCTTATTTTCTATTAACGTACAACACCGTCCACGACACGGCACGCATTGCGCCTGGACAGTAAACACAAAAGCGCCGTGGGCTATCGTGCGGATCGCCCACAGTGCCTTGCTGGTTCCGAGCAGAACTGACCGGCTGCGGGCAATGTTATTTGCCGCTTTTCTTATCCTTCACTTCCTCGAACTCTGCGTCGACAACATTGTCGTTCGACTCAGGCCTGGCTTCAGTGGTGCTTTCGGCCGTCGCCTCCGCCTGACCGCCGGCGCTCGCCTGGGCGTACATATGCTCGGCCAGTTTGTGGCTGGCCTCGGTCAGGGCCTGGGTCTTGCTCTCGATCTCGGCCTTGTCATCGTTTTTCAGCGCGGCTTCAAGTTCGCTTAAGGCCTGCTCGATCTTCTCCTTGTCAGCCGCATCGACCTTGTCACCCGCCTCCTTCATGGATTTACGCACGCTGTGCATCAGGCCATCGCCGCGGTTGCGCGCGTCCACCAGTTCGTGCGCCTTGCGGTCTTCCTCGGCATGCGCCTCGGCGTCCTTGATCATGCGATCGATTTCCTTCTCGTCCAGACCGGAGCTCGACTTGATGACGATCTTGTTTTCCTTGCCCGTGGCCTTGTCCTTGGCCGACACATGCAGGATGCCGTTGGCATCGATATCAAACGTGACTTCGATCTGCGGCACACCGCGCGGCGCCGGCGGGATGTCACTCAGGTCGAAGCGGCCGAGGGACTTGTTGCCCGAGGCCATCTCGCGCTCGCCCTGCAGCACGTGCACCGTCACCGCCGTCTGACTGTCGTCCGCCGTGGAGAACACCTGCGACGCCTTGGTCGGAATGGTGGTGTTCTTCTGGATCAGCTTGGTCATGACGCCACCCATGGTCTCGATACCCAGGGACAGGGGTGTCACGTCCAGCAGCAACACGTCCTTGACCTCACCGCCCAGCACGCCACCCTGAATCGCGGCACCGACGGCCACCGCCTCGTCCGGATTGACGTCCTTGCGTGGCTCCTGACCGAAGAAATTCTTCACCGCCTCCTGCACCTTGGGCATGCGCGTCTGGCCGCCCACCATGATGACGTCGCTGATCTCGGAGGTCTTGATGCCGGCATCCTTGAGCGCGATCTTGCACGGCTCGATGGTGCGGGCCACCAGATCCTCCACCAGGCTTTCGAACTTGGCGCGCGACAGCTTGATATTGAGATGCTTAGGTCCGCTGGCGTCCGCCGTGATGTACGGCAGGTTCACGTCGGTCTGCTGGCTTGTGGACAGCTCGATCTTGGCCTTCTCCGCGGCATCTTTCAGACGCTGCAGGGCGAGTGGGTCCTTGTGCAGGTCCACACCGGCGTCTTTCTTGAACTCGTCCACCAGGTAATCGATGACGCGTTTGTCGAAGTCCTCGCCACCGAGGAAGGTGTCGCCGTTGGTGGACAGCACCTCGAACTGGTGTTCGCCGTCGACCTCCGCGATTTCGATGATGGAAATATCGAAGGTGCCGCCGCCGAGGTCATACACCGCGATCTTACGATCGCCTTCCTTCTTGTCCATGCCGAAGGCCAGGGCCGCTGCCGTCGGCTCGTTGATGATGCGCTTGACCTCAAGGCCGGCGATCTTGCCGGCGTCCTTGGTGGCCTGGCGCTGGGAGTCGTTGAAATACGCCGGCACGGTGATCACCGCCTCGGTGACCTCCTCGCCGAGATAATCCTCCGCGGTCTTCTTCATCTTCTGCAGCACGCGCGCGGAGATTTCCGGCGCCGCCATGCCCTTGCCCTTGGCCTCGACCCAGGCGTCGCCGTTCTTGGCCTTGATGATCTTGTACGGCACCATCTTGATGTCGCGCTGCACCACCTCGTCGTCGAACTTGCGTCCGATGAGGCGCTTGACGGCATACAGGGTATTTTGCGGATTGGTGATGGCCTGGCGCTTGGCCACCTGGCCGACGACCACTTCGTTATCCGAGGTAAAGGCGACGATGGACGGCGTGGTGCGATCGCCTTCACTGTTTTCGATCACCCGCGGCTTGCCGTTTTCCATGACGGCGACGCAGGAATTAGTGGTGCCTAAGTCGATCCCGATTATCTTTCCCATTTTCGTTTCCTCTGAATAAAATTAACCTGGCGACCAGGTTCTAAATTGTTGAATATGCCGTTAAGGTGGGGCTAGGCATACCGTTTTCAAGTATTTTGTGGGGGATTCACGGCCTTGGAGACAATCACCATGGCCGGCCGCAGCAATCGATCGTTCAGGATATAACCCTTCTGCACCGTGGCCACCACGTGGTTAGCGGGCAGCTCGCCGGACTCCAGCATACTCATGGCCTGGTGTTTCTGCGGGTCGAATTTATCGCCTTTCTGCGGTTCCATCGGGATCAGGGCAAACTTAAGGAAAATGCTGTCCATTAGCTTCAGGGTGAGATCCAGGCCCTCGAACATTTTCTCCACCAGGGGCGCGCCCTCCTGCACCGGCACCGAGCGGGCACGCTCGAGACTGTCTTTCACCGCCAGCATTTCCACGGCAAAGCGCTCGATGGCGTATTTGTGCGCATTCGCCACGTCGGTCTCGGCGCGCCGCCGGACATTCTCGGTCTCGGCCTTGGAGCGCATGAACTTGTCCAGGTTTTCCGTAGCCTGACGGCGGACCGCTTCGATCTCGGCCAGCAGGGCCGGAATATCATGGGATTGATCGGTGATGGATGCCGCCGCATCGGGGCGGGGCTGCCCGGCCTGCAGGGTATCGTCAGCGGCATTCTCGAAGGTGGCGTCGGAGTCTGGGTTTTGCTTTTGAGTCATGTAACGGAGGCACTCCCTCGTTTTCTTAGCGGGTTTGACTTAAACAGGCTTAACCGGTCAACGGCCGAACTTACACGATGTTGGGGGCCGCGGACCAGACTTTCAAGTCAGGCGCCCTCGGTTGGACTGGCATTTTGGGCACTCAACGCCCCGCCCAGGAGGCGTGCCGTCATGTCCACGATGGGGATCACGTGCTCATAGGCCATGCGCGTGGGGCCAATGACTCCGAGGGTACCCACGATCTGCCCATCCACCCGATAGGGCGCGGTGACCACACTGCATTCCTCCAGGGGCTGATAGCCGGATTCCCCGCCGATAAAGATCTGCAGGCCATCGGCCCGCAGGCTCTGATCCAGCAGGTGCAACAGGTCGCGCTTGGTGCTGAAGGCATCGAACAGCTGGCGCAATTTGTCGATATTGCCGAGTTCCGGGATCTGCATGAGATAGGACTCGCCGCTCACCACCAGGTCCGCTTCCTGGTCCTCGTGATCCGCCAACAGGCCACGGGCCATCTGCATGGCCGTGGCCGTGGCACGCTGCATGGCATCATTGTCCTTCTCCATCTCGCGCAGCAGCGCACGCTTCACTTCGCTTAAAGAGCGGGTGGAATAGGTTTCATTGAAGTAGTTCGCCGCCTCCACCAGTTCCGCCGCGGAATAGCTTTTGTGGGGGGTGATGACGCGGTTGTGCACCCGTCCATCCTGGGTGACGAGGATCACCAATACGCGATGCGTGGACAGCGCCAGAAATTCGATCTGCCGCAGGGCCGTCTGCTCCTGGCGCGGAACGGTAACGATGCCCGCGAGGCGGGTCACCTGGGACAATAGGCTGGACGCGGACTCCATGAGGTGCTGGGGATTGTAATCGGTGGCGAACTCCCCCTGCATACGGCGCATTTCGTTCTCATCCAGGGTGCGCACCTTGAGCAGGGTATCGACAAAGACGCGATAGCCGAGGGCCGTGGGAATACGGCCAGCGGAGGCGTGGGGGGATCGGATCAACCCCAGCTCCTCCAAATCCGCCATGACATTGCGGATAGTCGCCGGACTCAAGTCCAGCCCGGTGTGGGTGGCCAGGGTACGGGAGGCCACCGGCTGTCCGTCCATAATATAACGCTCAATCAAGGTTTTGAGCAGAAGTTCTGAGCGCAGATTCAGTGTCATGGCAATTCTTCAAAATGGCTTAAAACTTTAAGGTTTAGCACTCTTGATATGGGAGTGCCAGAAACCACGCTACCAATCTGGCACATCCCTGTCAACGCAACACTCGTGGAATGACACAGGGGATGGAACTGTGTGCCCGCAGATAGCATGAATTCCATCCGAAAGATTGGCCCAGCTAGCGACGCATGATAGTTTATTCGGTCAAAACGGAAGCCTAACCATGCAAGCCAGCACAACCATCAATAAAGTCGTCCTCTCGACGGTCGGACTGTTCGGCAAATACGGTGACCGAAAAGTCGGCGAGGTCATCCACATGTTGCGGGAATTCCTCAGCGGATGCCACTTGCGCGTCATGATCGAAGCGGCCACCGCCGAACTCATGGACACCCCGCCTGCCGAATCCCATACCCTTGCCGAAATCGGTGAACACGCGGATATCGCCATTGTGGTCGGGGGCGACGGCACCATGCTGAACGTGGCACGCACTCTGGCGGCCTACGAAGTGCCGCTCGTCGGCATCAATCTCGGGCGCCTGGGTTTCCTGGTGGACATCCCCCGGGACACCATGCTCGAGGGTCTGGCGGAGATCCTGGATGGGAATTTCCGTTCGGAAGAACGCCTCCTGCTGCAGGCGGAAATAGTGCGTGACGGCCGGGTGCAGCATGCGTCTAACGCCTTCAACGATGTAGTGGTCAACAAGGGCCAACTCGCACGCCTCATTGAGTTCGAAAGCTACATCGACAATGAATTCGTCAACAGCACCCGGGCCGACGGTATTATCATCGCCACCCCCACGGGCTCCACTGCCTATGCCTTGTCCGCCGGCGGGCCCATCCTGCATCCGACCCTGCCGGCGATGGTGTTGGTGCCCATCTGCCCGCACACCCTGAGCGACCGCCCCCTGGCGGTGAGCAGTGAGAGCCACATCGAGATCGTGATGACCCATACCAGTTACCAGAGCGCGCACCTGACCCTGGACGGACAGATCAACTTCAGCCTTCAGGATAAAGACCGGGTGCGGGTACGGCGCGCCGACAAACCGGTCACCCTGATACACCCCAGCAACAGAAATCATTATGATGTGCTCCGGGCCAAACTCCGCTGGGGCGAGAAATTCTGACGTGCTGAACCATCTCTACA
>JAYUFH010000501.1:0-1159 GCA_043738765.1 Pseudomonadota bacterium
CCGCCCGCGCAGCGAATCCGGGGGCGGCGTTTTGGGCACCGCGCTGCGGCCTAATCAGCCGGACGTGGAGTGGGAACATCCTTATGGGCCTGTTCTGCCTGCGTTGTACGCGTTGGCCGCGAAGCGCCATATGTTCGAGTTCGGTACTACGTCGGAGCAGCTGGCCTGGATTCGTGTGGCGGCTTCGCAGCATGCGCAGCACAACCCGAACGCAATGATGCGCGTTCCGGTGACCGTGCGCGAGGTGCTGGACTCTCCCATGATTGCCGATCCGCTGCACCGGCTGGAATGCTGCGTGGTAAGCGATGGCGGTGGGGCTCTCGTGGTGACCAGGCCGGAAATCGCACGCACGCTTAAACGTCCTTTGGTGCGCGTTATCGGGACAGGCAGCGCAATGAAAGGGCAGATGGGGGGAGACGTGGATCTGTCTTACTCCGCAGCTGCGTGGTCGGGACCTGAAGCATTCGCCCAGGCCAGTGTCAAGCCGGCAGACATCAAATACGCCTCCATCTACGACAGCTTTACGATCACCGTATTGATGCAGTTGGAGGATTTGGGTTTTTGCGCGAAGGGCAGGGGCGGAGCATTCGTTTCGGACGGAAACCTTATTTCGGGCGTTGGAAAGCTTCCGTTCAACACCGATGGCGGCGGCCAGTGCAACAACCATCCTGCGCATCGCGGCGGCATCACCAAGGTGATTGAAGCCGTGCGCCAACTGCGTGGCGAAGCGCACCCGGCGGTGCAGGTGCGCAACTGCGACCTTGCCCTGGCGCAGGGTCTCGGTGGTGCGCTCGGCACAAGGCACAACGCGGCCACGCTGATCATGGAGAGGCAGTAATACATGTCCGCGCACATTTATTCCTCACCGGTCACCAGTGCGGAAAGCAAGCCTTTCTGGGAGGCTGCCGCAACGGGTCGCCTGCTGCTGAAACACTGCGATGGCTGCGGACGTACGCATTGGTATCCGCGAGCGCTCTGCCCATTCTGCTTTGACAGCAGGACGCGATGGGTCGAATCGAAGGGTGAAGGCGTGATCTATTCGTTCACCGTCATGCGCAGAGCAAAGGTCCCGTATGTCCTGGCTTACGTTGAGCTTGATGAAGGGCCGACGATGATGACGAACGTCGTCGCGGATGACTTCGATGCTCTTTTTATCGGC
>JAYUFH010000502.1:0-3233 GCA_043738765.1 Pseudomonadota bacterium
CGGTGCGTTTTCCAATACGGGTCTCAACTCGACGAACAACGCGACCACCAACCGGATCATCGCGAACCAGACGATCAACAGCCTCACGCTGCTCGGAACCGCGACAGGGACAGTCACGCTGAATTCCGGCCTCGGCGCATCTGCCGGAGTGTTTGCCGCGACCGGCCTTCCGCTCACGCTCACGGCGGGCAGCGGCGGCTTCCTCGCCCTCACGAATGCGACCATCGGCCTCGGTGCAGTCACCACGGGAGGTGTCACGTTCGACATCCACGTCGTCGGCACCGGCACGACCCTGACGCTGAACAGTTCCATCCTTGCCGCCACCGCCAACGGGATCGTGAAAGCCGACGCCGGCACGCTCATCCTCGGGGCGCGGCAATACTACGCCAGCGGCACCACGGTCAATGGCGGCACGCTGGTGCTCAACGGGGGCGGCAACACCATCGTCGCACAGCCCACGGGCACCATTCCGGTGGTGAGCATCCTCTCGATGAATGGCGGCAGGCTCGACCTGAACGGCACCAGCCAGATGTTCGGAAGCATCCAGAGCAACAACGCGATCCCCGGCACGGGCGGCGTGATCATCAATTCCCTGGTCTCCCCGGTGACGCTCACCAGCGCGACCGCCACCGGCACCACCTTTGCCGGATCCATCGGCACGGGAGTGCTCTCCCCCGCGGGCAATGCCATCAATTTCGTGAAGTCCGGCAACAGCACGCTCGTGCTGACGAATGTGAACAGCTACAACGGCAGCACGGTGCTGCGGGGCGGCCAGATCACGCTCCAGGACTCCGGCACCCTCGGGCAGACCACCGGCATCACGGTGAATTTCGGCACGCTGCTGCTGAATGAGGCGGGGCTGAATCCGCTCGGCGCCAATCCGGTCCGCATGCCTGCGACTGCGCCCATCACGCTGAATGGCGGCACGTTCCAGCAGAATTCCGGTGGATCGCTCGACGCGACAGGGAGTTTCAACACCATCACCCTGGGATCGGGAACCAACACCATCGCGCAGGGCACGGTGCAGAACGCCGGATCTTCCGCGCTGATGAACATCGGCTCCCTCGTGCAGCAGAACAACGTGGGCAGCGGGCCTGCCACGGTGAACTTCCTCTCGACCAATGGCACGCTCGGCGGTGGCGGCCTCAGTAACAACCAGATCCAGATTGGCACCGTCACCTCCAGCGGCGGCGCTGCCCTGCCGACGGCGTCAGCGCAGGTCAACGGGATTCTCCCCGCGTGGATCACCATCAATGGAAGTGATTTTGCGGGATACCTCCCGTCACCCGTGGGCAGTTCGCTGGGCATCGGTGCCATCGGCAGCGCGAACTACCCCGCCTACTCAGTCACGCCGCCTGCCATCGCGACCTCGGCGAACAATCTTTCCGTCACCACGGTCACTCAGGCAGTCGCTGGCCGCACGGTGAATTCCCTCGCGATCCGGGGCCCTGCCGCCAACGTGGACGCCGTCGCGCCGATCGTCCGGCTGAGCGATACGCTGACCATTTCCTCCGGAGGCCTCCTGCTGAACTCGGGAACCAACGGCGGTGCGTCGGCCAATGTGCAGGGCGGGCGCATCACGGCCGGAAGCGTGGCAAATGCCCCTGGCTCGCTCTACGTGACCGCCTCGGGAACGAATCCGAACATCATCAACAGCCAGATTGTTGACAACGGGAACCAGATTTTCAGCGGCAATGTGGACGGCCTTTCAAATGTCGTCACCGTGGGCAGCACTTCCGGATTGGTGGTG
Organism: Pseudomonadota bacterium; assembly: GCA_043738765.1. Classification (GTDB taxonomy): domain Bacteria; phylum Pseudomonadota; class Gammaproteobacteria; order Acidiferrobacterales; family UBA6901; genus JANNJF01. The sequence goes on from JAYUFH010000502.1 coordinate 1,751, forward strand.
GGGCAGCCGGTGAGCGGAGTGGGAATCGCGGGCGGAGCGACGATCACAGCCATCACCAGCCCGACGACCTTCACGATGAGTGCCAATGCAACGGCAGCGACCTTCCTCGTTGACGACCTCACCCTCAAGAGGAACAATTCTGCGACGGTTGCGAGCTCCACCGCGGTGAACGTGGGGAACGCGAACAACCTCGCCGTGGGCATGTATGTGACCGGGCCGGGCATCCCCGCCGGCACCACCGTGGTGGCCCTCGGCACCCCTGCCGCCCCGAGCACCATCACGCTGAGCCTTGCGCCCACGGTGACTATCTCGCAGCAGAATTATTTCCTCAATGGCGTCGGAAACAGCCAGCAGAACTTCACTCTCACCCCGGCGCGGGCGGCGACTCTGACGCCTGGCATGTCCGTCACCGGTGCGGGCATCCAGCCGGGCACCACAGTCGCCAGCGTGATCCCGGCGACCGGTGCGATCACCCTGAGCCTGCCCACCGTCGGCAACGTGGCCACCCAGTTCATCAGCTTCGGGGCCACGCTGGGTTTTGCCCGCTTCGGGACATTGGTGGCGATCCCGGCCAATACGAACCATCCTGCCACGGGTAGCATCGACACCAACGTGACGGTGCAAAACGTCACCGGCCTCGCCGTGGGCATGCTGGTGAGCGGCCCTGGCATTCCTGTTGGCACGAAGATCAACAGTTTTACCACCCTGCAGCCGAACACCAACCCTCCCACCCCTCCCAATACGAATCCTAACTCGACGACGATCTTTCTCCGCGCTCCTTCGGGCCAGAATTTCGATGCGCTGGAAGCCAATAGCGCAGTCAATCTCGTCTTCGGCTCAGGAGTCTCGGTCGGCAACGGCACCCCCGGCGCAGTCTCGCTGGTGAAGACGGGCACAGGCACGCTCACCCTGACGCCGCAGCCCGTCATGGCTGGCTCGACCAATATCAACACCACCCCCGTCAATACCAGCAACATCGTCACCGTGACATCCACGGCAGGATTGGCCATCGGAATGACGGTGTCCGGGACCGGAATCCCGGCCGGTGCGACGATCACCGCCATCAACAGCACCACAGGCGCCTTCACGATTTCTGCGAATGCGACTGCGGCGACCGGGACCGGGAACTTCGCCCCCGCCCAGTTGAGCTTTGGCCCCGGCACTTCGGGAATTGACCTCGCCACGAGCGCCTTCTCGAACGCCTACACGGGCGGCACGTTCGTCAACCAAGGCACACTGGCCTTGGCCGGATTTCCAGGCGCCACGGTGATCCCGGGCGATCTCACCATCAGCAACGCCACGGTATCCACTGTCACCACCTCGACCACCGGGACGACGACAAACAACTCGAACTCCATCGCCCTGGGCAGTGCGAGCGGCCTTTCCGTGGGCATGGCGGTGGTCGGGCCTGGCATTCCGGCGGGGGAATTCATCACCGGGATCTCGGGAAACACCATCACCATCACCAGCGGCACCAATGTCG
>JAYUFH010000503.1:0-3231 GCA_043738765.1 Pseudomonadota bacterium
CTGTCGTTTGTTTTTTGGTTCAGAGAGTTATTTATGCCGACAATTAATCAGCTGGTGCGCAAGCCGCGCACCCGTGCAAAACAGAAGACCACGGTGCCGGCCCTGCAGGCCTGCCCGCAGCGACGCGGCGTCTGTACTCGCGTCTACACCACCACCCCCAAAAAGCCCAACTCGGCTCTGCGCAAGGTGGCGCGTGTACGGCTTACTAATGGTTACGAAGTCACTACCTATATAGGTGGTGAAGGCCATAACCTGCAGGAACACTCGGTGATCCTGATTCGTGGTGGCCGCGTCAAGGATCTTCCCGGTGTGCGCTATCACACGGTGCGCGGCACCCTGGATACCGCCGGTGTGGCGGATCGTCGTCAGGGACGTTCCAAGTACGGCGCCAAGCGACCGAAGTCCTGAAGAAATACGTAGCAAGCGCGCCGCGCAGGATCTGTGCGGCGTTTTTGTCTTGAAAACTATTGAAGTAAACGAACCGTTAACGACGAGAAGCACTGGATTATGTCGAGAAGAAGAGAGATTCCGAAACGCCAGATCACGCCGGATCCGAAGTTCCACAGCGAGGCCTTGGCAAAATTCATCAACGTCCTGATGACCGGTGGCAAGAAATCCGTGGCCGAAAAGATCGTCTATGGCGCCCTGGAGGCCATTGCCGGGAAGACCAAGTCCGACCCCCTGGAAGTCTTCGGCCAGGCGCTGGATAACCTGCGCCCCATGGTCGAGGTGAAGAGCCGCCGTGTGGGTGGCGCGACCTACCAGGTACCGGTGGAAGTGCGTCCGGCACGTCAAACGGCCCTCGCCATGCGCTGGGTGACAGACGCCGCCCGCGCCCGCAGCGAGAAATCCATGGGCCAACGCCTGGCGGCGGAGTTGCTTGAGGCGTCGGAAAAACGCGGCAATGCCATTAAGAAGCGCGAAGACGTGCATCGTATGGCGGAAGCCAACAAAGCCTTCTCGCATTACCGTTGGTAAGGCATTACTACATTTAGGAATTTGATCGTGGCACGCCATACACCCATAGAACGCTACCGCAACATCGGCATCATGGCGCATATCGATGCGGGTAAGACCACGACCACGGAACGCGTGCTGTTTTATACCGGTGTGTCGCACAAGATCGGCGAAGTGCACGAAGGCACGGCGGTTATGGATTGGATGGAGCAGGAACAAGAGCGCGGCATCACCATCACGTCCGCCGCCACCACCTGCTTCTGGAAGGGCATGGGCGGTCAGTTCTCCGAGCATCGCATCAACATCATCGACACACCGGGACACGTGGACTTCACCATTGAAGTCGAGCGTTCCCTGCGTGTGTTGGACGGCGCCTGCTTCCTGCTGTGTGCGGTGGGCGGTGTGGAGCCGCAGTCCGAGACCGTATGGCGCCAGGCCAATAAGTACAAAGTGCCACGCATCGCCTTCGTCAACAAGATGGATCGCGCCGGCGCCAACTTCCTGCGCGTGGTCGCCCAAGTCAAGTCGCGCCTCGGCGCGACCCCGGTGCCTATCCAGCTGCCCATCGGTGCGGAAGATCAGTATAAAGGTATCGTCGACCTGGTGAAGATGAAATCTATCTGGTGGGACGATTCCACCCAGGGCACGAAGTTCGAAGAGCGTGACATCCCGCCGGAGATGTTGGACGAGTGCAAGAAGTGGCACGATTCCATGGTGGAGGCTGCGGCCGAATCTTCCGAAGAGTTGATGGACAAATACCTGGGCGGCGGCGTGTTGACCACCGAAGAGATCAAAAAGGGCCTGCGTGCCCGCACCCTGAACAACGAAATCACTTTGATGTTGTGTGGCTCGGCCTTCAAGAACAAGGGCGTACAGGCGATGCTCGACGCGGTCATCGAATACCTGCCCTCACCCCAGGACGTGCCTGCGATCAAGGGTCATTTGGACGACAAGGCCGAGACTATCGCCGAGCGTAAGGCCAGCGACAGCGAACCCTTCGCTGCGCTGGCCTTCAAGATAGCCACCGACCCCTTCGTGGGTCAGCTAGTGTATTTCCGCGTCTATTCCGGCGTGTTGAATTCCGGCGACAGCGTGTACAACCCGGTGAAGGGCAAGAAAGAGCGTGTCGGACGGCTGCTGCAGATGCATGCCAATGCACGTGAAGAAATCAAGGAAGTCCATGCCGGCGATATCGCCGCCGCGGTCGGCCTCAAGAACATGACCACTGGCGACACCCTGTCCGATCCAGACCATATCATCACCCTGGAACGCATGGAGTTCCCCGAGCCCGTGATTTCCCAGGCGGTGGAGCCAAAGACCAAGGCCGACCAGGAGAAGATGGGCCTGGCCCTGCAACGTCTGGCGCAGGAAGATCCGTCGTTCCGTGTACGCACCGATGAAGAGTCCGGCCAGACCATTATCTCCGGCATGGGCGAATTACACCTGGACATCATCGTCGACCGCATGAAGCGTGAATTCAGCGTGGAAGCCAACGTCGGCAAGCCCCAGGTGGCCTATCGCGAGACCATCCGCAAACCGGTGGAGCAGGAGCACAAGTTCGCCAAGCAGTCCGGTGGACGCGGTCAATACGGCCATGTCTGGCTCAAGATCGAGCCGCAGGAGATGGGCAAGGGCTTTGAATTTGTGGATGGCATCAAGGGCGGCACCGTCCCCCGCGAGTTCATCCCCGCGGTCAAGAAGGGCGTGGAAGACGCGCTCACCCGGGGCATTACCGCCGGTTATCCGGTGGTGGACGTGAAGGTCACCCTGTTCGACGGTTCCTACCACGAAGTGGACTCCAACGAAAACGCCTTCAAGATGGCCGCCAGCATGGCCTTCCGCGAAGGCTGCCAGAAGGCCAACCCGGTGGTGCTCGAGCCCATCATGGCGGTGGAAGTCGTGACGCCGGAAGATTACATGGGCAGCGTGAACGGCGACTTGAGCTCGCGTCGCGGCGTCATCCTGGCCATGGACGACGCGCCCGCGGGCAAGATCGTCAAGGCGGAAGTGCCGTTGTCGGAAATGTTCGGCTACGCCACCAGCCTGCGTTCCGCCACCCAGGGTCGTGCGACGTATACGATGGAATTCAAGAAGTACTCGCCGGCGCCGAATGCGGTCGTCAAGAAAGCCGGCTGAAGCACTTTAAATATTTAGCAACAGTTTATAGCGACTAACTACGAGGTACCTCAGGTGTCCAAGGGAAAATTCGAACGTACCAAACCCCACTTGAACGTGGGAACCATCGGCCACGTGGACCACGGTAAGACCACCCTC
>JAYUFH010000504.1:0-1154 GCA_043738765.1 Pseudomonadota bacterium
GCCGTGCAACATCAGTTGCTCACGGCAAAGGTGACGCCTGCCGGCAAGTCGCGTCCGCAGGGAGGATCGCAGGACAACGTCTCGGGCAGCTTGGCGAGCATCGTCAGCACGGGCGCTGCCGGAACATCGCTGGCGAGCAGGACGGGAAGTTCAAATTCGCCCGGCGGCGGAGCGCTGCAATTGCTCGGCGGCCCGCTCTCGCTCGGCGCGGACAAAGTCGCTGTGATCAAGAGTGCGGCGATCAGTTCTTTCACGAATGGCGGCACGCTTCAGGTGTCGGGTGTCACGTCCAGCGCATCTCTTACGCTAAGCGGTGTGATTTTGACGTCCGCATCCTTGCGGACGGGGAGCGTGAGTGGTGTGACTGTGAATTTGAACAACGCGAATGTGATTGACCAGACCCAGGGCTCACTCACCAAGGCGGGTGGCGGTGTGCTGGTTCTGAATGGAGGGACGCAGAATTACGGTGCATCGAACGGCTCGGCTGCCGGGACGGCCACCTTGAATGTCTCCAATTTTAATCTGAACACCACTATCTCGGCAGGGAGCTTGTCGGCTGGTACTACGACTACATCCGCGGTCACGAATACCACTGCTGGATTGACTGCGGGAGTTGGGGTTTTGACTATCAATGGAGCTAACACCTACACAGGCGTTACGACTGTCAATGCAGGGACTCTGACTGTGAACAACGGCGGGGTGATACCCGGGAACTTGATTCTCAACAGCGGCAACACGCTTAATTTGGCTGCAGGAGCCAGCATCAGCAAGTTAGCGACGATTACCTATCAACAGGGTGCCAGTATTGTTGTAGGCGGAGCGCCATTGATATTGCCGCAGCAGGCTGGCCAGAACGTCACGATCAATGGCATCAACTACCTTTCCGCTCAGCCTGGAGGCGCGGGCACCAATGTGATCCTGCAACCTGTGGCGCATTGATTCAGCGCGATCTGCGAAAAAGGCCGCGGCACACAACACGGAACGCACAGGGATAGCGGAATGTTGAAGCAAATCATCGGGCCTCTCGCGCTGGCGTGTGCGACGACGCTAGGCTTCGCGCAGAATGCCGCGGTCGAGCAGGTGCGCGGGCGCACGCAGGCGGTCGGCCGCGAGGACCCTGCGGACCTTCGCATGATCGCGGAGGATCGCGGGCA
>JAYUFH010000505.1:0-3227 GCA_043738765.1 Pseudomonadota bacterium
GGGTGAACCCGCAATTTTTCGACAGCCGCGCCCAGTTGACCATCGTGCGCGCCGACTGGCAATTCATCCGCCGCTGGGATGCCACCCTCGAGGCGCGCAGGCTCGACCTGGGTAATCATGAGTCGGGATATAATTCGTCGATGCCCCCTGGTCCAGTTCATTGCATAATGATCAGGAAACGCTGCGCATAAAGCGACCCAAACCGTTGCCAGTTGCGTTTTGAACACCGCCGGTCTTGGACTTCGGGTTCAGCGGGCAGGACAACCCCCCACCGAGGCGCGCCCTGCGATTTCCGGAAAAATTATAAAAGGCCAAGGCCTCCAAACGCATAGGTCGCTGATTTATCATGCACGTTGGATTATTATGGCGTCAGTCCCTAATGGCGCATACTTAAAGGCCATACGGCACGTGACCCTCAAGGCGAGGCCGTGTTTTCAGTAACCAGGACCATTCCGTTGTGGGGACAACCCTTCGTAGGGCGGGCATCGCCCACCACACGGGGCGCCGATAGGCACTGCGGGTGGGCGATGCCCGCCCTACGGGGTGCCAGGGCTTAAGTAAGCGCCATTCGCATCAGTCCCGAATGGCACTTAACTTAACGCTATGGGCACACAGGTACCCACCCTAGGTCAGCGTTTTCTGTCATGGCAGGGCGCGGCCTCGCAATGACAGCCATGTTTAAGTGAGGTGCCATTTGCATCAGATGAAACTGCTCATAGTGCGTCACGCCAAGGCCGAAGATCAAACCGCAGGGCAGTCGGACGATGCCCGGCCACTTACCGTTAGCGGTCACCAGACCGCGCGTCAACTCGCGCGTGCCATCAAGGATTTCCTGCCGCGTGTCGACCTGCTCGTGACAAGTCCCTCTGTAAGAGCATACGAGACGGCGAAACACATCGCCCGCGCCTATAAACGATTGGAGGTTACTCCCCTGCCTGCCCTGTGTCCGGGTGCCACGCCACGTGATGTGTTCGCGTGGCTGCAAGAGCAATCTGACGACGCAATGATCGTCCTGGTGGGCCACGAGCCGGACTTGGGCGGCCTTGCGAGCTGGCTGCTCACCGGCGATACCAGGCCCATCCTTGCCTTCAAGAAAGGCGCTGCCTGCCTCATCGCGTTTGACGCCCGACCTGCCCCTGCGGCTGGACGGCTTGAATGGTTCGTTCCGCCCCGGCTGCTTCGCAGCACCGGCAGGTAACCCACCACTCACTGCGGACAGGGCTGGCGCCGACCAGCGTCAGCTTGATGAGCTACGCACATCGGCCGTGGCCGGTTTGCGAGCGGCTGGTTGCAGGTGACTGAGGAACTGGTGCGTGCTGGTTTCCCAGGAATACCGGAGTGCCAATTCACGACAGCGCGTCGAATCGAGGGCGCGCGCGCCAAGCGCGGCCTTGCCCAGGTCCTCATTCAGGCAGCCGGTGATACCGTTTTCGAGTATATCGACGGGTCCCTGTACCGGAAAGGCGGCGACCGGCACACCGCAGGCGAGCGCTTCGATGATGACAAGTCCAAACGTGTCTGTGCGGCTCGGGAATACAAACACATCGGCGGAAGCCAGATGCGCGGCGAGGGCTTCTCCGGTTTTGAAACCGCTGAAGCACACCTTCGGGTATTTGCGTTTTAGCATTTCCAGGTCGGGACCATCGCCGACGACATACTTGGTGCCAGGGAGATCGAGTTTCAGAAAGGCCTCGATATTTTTTTCCACCGCGACCCGGCCCATGTACATGAAAATCGGCCGTATACCGTCCAGCGGCAACTTGTCGCGCGGGCGGAATAGCCCGGTGTCCACACCGCGAGACCATATGCCGAGCCTGCGAAAACCCCAGTTCGACAATCGCTGGTGCAGGCTGGGGGTGGCGACCATTATTTTCTGTGCCGGGCCATGGAACCAGCGCAGCAGCCGATAGGAGAGGGATAGCGGAAGTCGTGTCCTCAGCCACAGGTATTCCGGGAACTGCGTGTGAAACGAGGTGGTGAAGGGGAAGCGGTGCTTGAGACACCAGGCGCGAGCCGCGAGCCCGAGAGGGCCTTCGGTCGCGATGTGCAGCGCGTCGGGGCGGGCCGCGTCGAGGATCGCGCGTAGCCGCCGTCCGGGGAACAACGACAGGCGTATCTCCGGGTAAGTGGGGCAGGGCACGGTGCGAAACTCGCCCGGCCCGATGACTTGCACGGTGTGGCCGAGGCGCACGAGTTCACCGCTGGTGTACTGGAGGGTGCGGACTACCCCGTTAATCTGTGGAAACCAGGCGTCCGTGACGAGCACTATGTTCATGTTTGGTTTCCTCCAGGAGGTAGGAGCTTTCGTCGGCCCAGTGGACGATGGCCAGGTGGCCGTCGTGATGCTCGACCAGTGCGGTGCAGCTCTCGACCCAGTCGCCGTCATTGCAGTAAAGAACGCCGTCGTAATTCTCGATGGCGGCCTTGTGGATGTGGCCGCACACCACGCCGTCGACCTGGCGCTTGCGTGCCTCGTGCACCACGGATTTTTCGAAACTGCTGATGAAATTCACCGCGTTCTTGACTTTGTGCTTGAGGTAGGCGGCGAGCGACCAGTAGCGGAAGCCGAGCCTGCGCCGCACCAGGTTGACGTGGCGGTTGGCGGACAGCAGCAGCTCGTACATCCAGCTGCCTACATAGGCGAGCCATTTGCTGTGTTTAACCACGCCGTCGAATTCATCGCCATGCAGGATGAGAAAGCGTCGGCCATCCGCGGTTACGTGGATTGCATCGGTAGCCACCTTGACCCCGCCGAACACGCGCCCGATATGGTCGCGGAAAATCTCATCGTGATTGCCCGGCACATACGTGACCTGGGTGCCTTGCGCGGCTTTGTTCATGATGGCCTGGATGACTTCGCTGTGAATCGCCGGCCAGTGCCAGCCATTTTTCAGGTTCCAGATGTCGATGATGTCGCCGACCAGATAGAGGTGCTCGGCTTTGGTATGCCTGAGAAAGTCGAGAAGATACTCGGCTTTGCAGAAGCGCGTGCCAAGATGGATATCTGAAATCCAGATGGAGCGGAATTGCAAGGATTTCATTATTGATTGTGTCTCCTTGGCAAGGTTTAACCGGAAGAGACTATGCCTTGTAGTATTTAAGATTTTGTTACACGTATGTGATGTTATTGTCATCACACGGTCACACATGTGTCATTATCATTGGCCCGCCATAGTCAAGACCGAAGATCGGGGGACTGATGCGATTGCTGACAAAGATGCTCGGCA
>JAYUFH010000506.1:0-3227 GCA_043738765.1 Pseudomonadota bacterium
GAAGAACGACACCGCGTACAGGTTCGTCAGCCGCGTCGTCTCGGCGATCGAGACTTCGGGCCTCATCGGCATCAGCGGCTTCAGCTCATCCCGGACCGCCAGTATGCCGGGATTACCGAACAGGGTGACCACCAGCTGCGCATCGCTTACGCCGTTGAAGACCGATGCGTCGCAGTAATCATAGATTCCCGATTCCCGTGCCCCGGTATAGCTGAAATAGAACGTGGCATCGAAAACATAGTTGGCGATATCCGCAGGGTTCAGCACCGACGGGTTGATGAAGGCCTGCGGGAATACCGCAGGATTGACGGCCAGCAGCGAGTTGTGGATGTCCTGGCACCAGCTCGACTGGTAGCCACCCGTGTGATGGCTTATGCCGCTGACGTCCACCAGGTATTTTGAACGGCTGTGGGTGAACGAATTGAAGTTGTCATAGGCGATGCCCATGTCGTTGCCGAAGAACAGCAGCGGCACCCTGGCATTCGCATAATCGGTCGAATTGAGCAGCAAGCCATAATTGGTTCCCTCGATCATGAAGGCGGCCTTGACGCGCGCATCCGCAGGCAGCCCCTGCGAGCTGATGCCCGTTACGGTCGAGAGGCTCGTCTGTCCACCCAGCGAGTGCCCGAGCACGCCGATCTTGTCGGCATCGACATGTCGCGAAAAGTCCATGCCGGACTGCTGGTCCACGACGCCGTTCAGGACGGCATCGATCACGAAGCGGACGTCCTTCGAGCGCTGGTAGATCAGCTTTGGCCCAAAGATGCTGGTATTGGGCCCGAGCGGCAGCCCGACGTAGGTCTTAAGGAAATAGGCCTGGTACCACGCATCGTCGTCGCCGGTATGCTCGACCGAGGCCACGATATAGCCATGACTGGCCAGGGTCTCGAGCGTATCCGGAGCGACTTTTGTCGCAGCCGTTTCGTTGCCATGCGAGGCGACCAGCAGTGGGAATCTGTCCCGCGCCAACGGCGCATGGTCCGCCACCGGATTGAGCGAGGTGCTGCCGGTGAAGGTCAGGGCCGGCAGATCCGGCAGGCCCGGGTAGACCGTGCCACCGGGATTCTGGTTGTACACCGGGTTGTTCCAGGAATAGAGCAGGTGCTGGCTGGTCCGCACGTTCGTCGGATACCAGATATGCACGTACAACGGTCGGCCCGATCCCGTAGCAGGCGTGCTGCCATCCAGATTGCGCGAGGTATCGGTGACGACGAGCGTCGTATGGCCGATCCCGTAGGCCCCCGGCCCGCCTGGCGCGTTACGGTCGCCCTCATCGGGCGATCCGGCCATCGCCGTACCACTGATGCCGAGCAATGCTCCGATCAGGATTGCCCTGGCGGCCAGCGACGATCCGGCAGCCCTGATGATTCCATTGTTCATGACGACTCCCTATCTTTCTGGTTAGCGACAGCGAGGCGCCGAAGTGAGACACGCGCGCCTTGCCCGGCGTTATTGAGTGACCCGCTGTGGGAACCATATTCCACCTGCGTGCGGCGGATGACAAGAGCCAAGTGCCTGTATTTTAGCTGCATACGATCGTTTTCCGGCCAATCTCGATTCATCAGGGCCCGGACCTGCCGCTCGATCCACGATTTGCACTGCACGCACACGTTGTTGGGCACTGCAGCGACAGCGCAAACCGCCTCACCCTGGCCAATTGATTGCGGCCCGTTCCGGTCACAGCGGCTGCATTGACGAACGCACAATGACGGCGTTGGTCTCTAGCTCCCTGGTTTGCCAGCAGCGGTAAGTCGCTGCACCTCGACGAGTGCTTGATCGACGTTCAGGTTTGGGGCGAGGCCGCCGATAGTCGCGGCAACTTTGCCGTCCCGAGTGACGATGAAGGTGGTGCGTTCAGCGAATCCGTGCCCTATTTTGACGCCGCGGGTGTCCTTGAACCCCTGCGCCTCAGGAGCGATCTTCAGATCGTAGGATTTCGCGATCTTGCCGTCGGCGTCGGATGCCACGGGTACCTTGCCCGCACAGTACTTGGGATCCGCGGAGAACGCGTTAAGGCGGGTGATGTTATCCAGCGACACGCCGATCACCGTCGCGCCCGCAGCCTTGAACTTGTCGATTTTGACCGCGAACTCATGCGCCTGCACGTTGCAGCCTTCGGTGAACGCCGACGGGTAGAAGTACACTACGACGGGCCCGGTGCGGCGTGCCTCGGCGAGTGAAAATGCGAAGGTTTTGCCGGCCAGGGATGCCGGAGCTGAAAAATCTGGCGCGCTAGCGCCGGTATTCAGCGCGGCAAAGGTCGGCAAGGCGCTGAGGATTGCCGGGATGGCCGCCAACATGGGACGTTTCATGCGAGTGCTCCTGAAAGGGGTATGAAGCCGGACTCAGCGGCGGCCGTCCACCGTTAAACCAGCATAGCCAACCGCACCGAACAAGCAAGCGTGGCCGCGAGGGTATACTTGCTCCCCTAATAAAGGGAAAAAAGGCGAACCCATGCCAACCATAACCCGGCGCAAGCCCGGCAACAGTACCTCCACGGGCTTGCTCAAGTTGGCCACCGCGGGCAATGCGGGGAAAGTGCAACTTCACCCGCAGCGTCTCACCCACCTGCGCTTCTATCTATATACCGTCGAAGGGACGCTCCACCACGTGCCCCAGGCTTTCCGTGTGGTGTGCTGCCACGGTTCAGACGCGCGCGCCATGATCGTGCAACGATTACCCGCGATCGACAAACTGAAAGTGACGCGCGGCAAGCCCGTTGACTACATCGCCATCGGCGACCACCTGTTGCACCAGTGAATGGGAAAATCATGAAAGGCCAGACACCACCTCGCACCACTCGGGTGTCGTCGAATACCTGGCATGCGGTCGAGATTGTCAGCCCGAGCGTAGAGCAACGGGTCAGGCGCGGTCGACGGCAAACGGACTTGTGAGGGCCATTGCCGAGGGCCTCCGATCGGCGCCCCGGTTTACAGGAAAGATCACCGTGCGGAATTTTGATACGGTGTGGACGGCGCGATTCAAGCGAGCGGCGCTGCGCCTGGATCGATGCGATGGGTACAATAGTGCCCTTGAATGATACCTGCATTCTGCGCGAGACTCCCGCCCACAACTCAAAGTTAGTCCACGGCGGCCCGCTGAGCGGGAGTCAACGGAGAAGCTCCTTGCGACCGACACTCAACGTCCTCCGTCCCGACATGATCGCCTCGATACTTGGCGAGGCGAAGCGGATCCTCGCCGAAATCGGCCTGGAGATTCGCGGTCCG